>DAIDTM010000001.1 GCA_027457205.1 Anaerolineae bacterium
GCGATCACCAAGCGCGCGCATTTCTTTTTCCAGTGCGGCGATCTGTTCGACCGCGAGTCGCCGCCGCCGACGGAATTGACCTTCGTCGCGCAGCAATTCCAGAAACTGCGCGACGCCGGCATCCGCATCTACGCGATCAGCGGCAACCACGACATGCCGACCGCAAGCGACGGCGCGAAATCTGCGATCATAACAGGGGGCAAGCGTGAAACTGCACGAATATCAATCGAAAGCCATTTTCGCCAAGTACGGCATTCCCATTCCCAAGGGCTCGGTTGCGGAAAGCGCGGAAGCCGCGCGCCAGATTGCGTCGCACAGCAGCACGCCCGTCGTGATTAAAGCGCAGGTGCTGGTTGGTGGGCGCGGCAAAGCCGGCGGCGTCAAAGTGGCTGCTACACCCGACGAGGCAGAGAAAATCGCCGATCAAATCCTGGCGATGAATATCAAGGGCTTGCCGGTCCGCAAAGTTCTGGTCGATGAGGTGATCCACATCGCGCGCGAGATTTATCTCGGCGTGGTGGTCGATCGAGCGGCGCGTCGCGCGACGATGATGGCGTCGAGCGCCGGCGGCGTCGAAATCGAAGAGGTGGCGCGGACAATGCCAGAGAAAATCCTGCGCGTCCGCATCGATCCCGTGTTTGGTTTGCAGGACTATCAGGCGCGCGAGCTGGCATTTGCGATTGGTATCGACAAGCCGCTCGTGCGCGACTTTACGACGATTGCGACCGGGTTGTACCGCGCGTTCGTCGATACCGACGCATCGCTAGCAGAAATCAACCCGCTCGTCGTCACCGCCGAAGGGAAATTGATCGCGGCGGATGGCAAGATCGTTCTGGACGATAACGCGCTGTATCGCCATCTCGATTTAGAGCAGCTGCGCGACATCGACGAAGAGTCGCAGTCCGAAAAGCAAGCACGCAAAGCCGGGCTGTCGTACGTCAAGCTCGATGGCAGCATCGGCTGCATGGTCAACGGCGCGGGGCTGGCGATGGCGACGATGGATGTGATCAAGTTTTATGGCGGCGAGCCGGCAAACTTTCTCGACATCGGCGGCGGCGCAAAAGCGGAGAAGGTGAAAGCCGCGCTGGAGATCATCCTGTCCGATCCGAACGTCAAAGCGGTGCTGTTCAACATTTTCGGCGGCATCACGCGCGGCGACGAAGTGGCGCGCGGCATCGTCGATGGCTTGAAGGAAATCAAGACGACCGTACCGATGGTCGTGCGCATCGTCGGAACGAACGCGGAGGAAGGACGCCGGATTCTAGCGGATGCGAAAATGATTACTGCCGAGACGCTGGAAGAAGGCGCGCAGAAAGCGGTGGCGGCGGCGAAGAACAAGTGAACAGTAGGCAGTGTTCAGTCGTTAGTATGCGTGGACGAGTAAGGAGAACCATGAATACAGATCGAACAGTCCCCAAGACCATAGATGAATATATTGCGCGCTGCCCGCCGGATGTTCAAAAGATTCTGGAAAAGATCCGGCTGACGATTAGAAAAACGGCGCCCGATGCGGAAGAAACCATCAGCTATAAAATGCCGACGTTCACTCTGAAAGGTAATTTGGTTTACTTTGCCGTGTTCAAAAACCATATCGGCTTTTACCCTATTCCAACGGGAATTGAGAAATTCAAGAAAGAACTATCTGTTTATAAACAAGGAAAGGGTTCGGTCCAATTCCCGTTGGACAAGCCCATTCCTTATGGTTTGATCAGCAAAATCGTCAAGTTCAGGGTGAAAGAAAATCTAGCAAGAGCGAAAGCCAAGCGGCGTCCCACTGGTTACGGTGCGCGGTCTAATCGAAAATCATAAATCCGAAATGACACACAACTGGGCTGCTGTTCGTGACGAGGCGACACGCTATCTCCAAGACTTGATTCGCATCGATACGACGAATCCTCCCGGAAATGAAACTAGCGCGGCGGAGTATCTTGCCGCCGTTCTCAAGCGCGAAGGCATCGAGCCGACGATTTTGGAGTCCGCGCCGGGACGCGGCAACCTCGTCGCGCGATTGAAGGGCGATGGACGCGCCGCGCCGCTGCTGCTGATGGTGCATATCGATGTCGTGCCGGCGGAAGCGAACGCATGGACGCATCCGCCTTTCGGCGGCGACATTGCCGATGGCTTCCTCTACGGTCGCGGTGCGCTCGACACGAAAGAACTCGCCGCGATGGAGCTAATGGTGCTTCTGATGTTAAAGCGCACCGGCAAGCCGCTCGTGCGCGATATTATCTTCATGGCGAATGCGGACGAGGAAGCTGGCGGCAGGATGGGCGCGGGCTGGATGGTCAAGGAACACGCCGATCTCATCCGTGCTGAGTATGCGATCAACGAAGGCGGTGGGTTCGCTCTCGACATCCTGGGGCAGCGTTTCTTCACCTGCCAGATCGCCGAAAAAGGGACGGCGCGTTTTGCGATGCGGACGCGCGGCAGAGCAGGGCACGGCTCGCAGCCGCACTGCGATAATTCCGTGCTGAAACTCGCGGCAGCGATTCAAAAGATCGGCGCGGCGGAGTTTCCGCATCACGCCAGCGCAACTGTCAAGCTCTTCCTCGAACGCGTCGCCGCTAAACTGGGCAAGCCGCACGACAAGGATCTGTTGGCGCTGCTCGACGCGAAGAAATATCGCGCGGCAGTAGAGCGTCTGCCGCTGGACGAAGGGCTGCGGTCGATGTTTTACGCGATGCTCCACAACACGGTCACGCCGACGATGCTGAACGCGGGCAGCAAGGTCAACGTGATCCCGTCGATGGCGGAAGCCAAGTGCGACGCGCGTTTGTTGCCGGGGCAGACGTCGCGCGATTTGCTGCACGAGCTGCGCGCCGTGATCGGTAACGAGGTCGAGATCGAATTTATGGACGACACACCCGCGCTGGAATCGGACTATCAGACGCCGCTGTTCGATACGATTGCGCGTGTGATGGCGCGGCATGAACCGACCGCGCCGGTGCTGCCGTACCTCGTCGTCGGCGCGACGGACGCGCGGCACGTTCGGAAACTGGGCACGAAAGTGTACGGTTTCAGTCCGATGCTGGCGCCGACGAGCGAGCTCGACCGCGTGCATGGACACGACGAGCGCATCGCAATCGACAGTCTCGCGTTCGGGACGCGCGTGTTGCACGAAGTGGTGAGGGAATTCTGTGAAGGAGTAGATAGGTAAACAGGGAGACAAGTAAACAAGGCGACCTGTCTACTTGTTTACGTTTCTACTTGTCTACCGTGCACTATGTTACGTGCATCCATTATCGGTGGTTCCGGTTACGCGGGCGGCGAACTCGCGCGGATTTTGCTTTCGCATCCGCAAGTTGAACTCGCGCAGGTCACATCCGAGTCACACGTCGGCGAGTACCTCTACAATGTCCATCCGAATCTGCGTGGGCGCACCAAGATTCAGTTCACGACGCCCGATCAAGTCGCGCCGTGCGATGTGCTGTTCCTCGCGCTGCCGCACGGCGAAGCGCAGAAAAAGATCGATGCGTTCGCCGCGCTCGCGCCGCGCCTCGTCGATCTATCAGCGGATTTTCGCTTGCGCGATCTCGCGGCGTACGCGCGCTGGTACGGCGATGAGCATCGCGCGCCGCAGTGGGTGAGCAAGTTCGTCTACGGTTTGCCCGAGCTCCACCGCGACGAAATGCGCGACGCAAAGTATATTAGCGGCGTTGGCTGCAACGCGACTGCGTCGATCCTCGCGCTGCTGCCGCTCGTCCGCGCGAATCTGCTCGACGCGACGCGGCAGATTATCGTGGACATCAAAGTCGGCTCGAGCGAAGGCGGCAACTCGCCATCGCTGGCGTCGCATCACCCGGAGCGGAGCGGGTCGGTGCGCTCGTTCTCGCCGGTAGGTCACCGGCACACCGGCGAAGTCGAGCAAGAGCTTGGGTTGACGAACGTGCATCTTTCGATCACCTCCATCGAGATGGTGCGCGGCGTCTTGGCAACGGCGCACTGCTTTCTGAAACCGGGCGCAACCGAAAAAGACTTGTGGCGCGCGTACCGCGGCGCGTACAAAGACGAGCCGTTCGTCCGCATCGTCAAGGACAAGACCGGCATTTATCGTTATCCCGAACCGAAAATCTTGTCTGGCTCGAATTACGCCGATGTCGGCTTTGAGTACGACGAGCCGACGTGCCGCGCGGTATCGCTCTGCGCGATCG
>DAIDTM010000002.1 GCA_027457205.1 Anaerolineae bacterium
GGCAAATCGGCGTGGGGCGATCGGCGCGGATGCGTATCGAAAATGATCGCGTCGAAATTCTGACCGGCGTCGTCAACGGCGAGACGATTGGCGCGCCGGTCGCGCTCAGGATCGAGAATTTGGATTACGCGAATTGGAAAAACAAGACCGTGCCGCCGCAGACGATTCCACGTCCCGGTCACGCCGATCTCGCTGGCGCGGTCAAGTATGACCTGGACGATTTGCGTCTAGTCGCGGAACGCGCGTCGGCGCGCGAGACCGCGATGCGCGTCGCGTGCGGCGCGCTCACGCGGCAGCTGCTGGCGGAATTCGGAGTCACGGTTGGCAGTCACGTGCTCGAAATCGGCGGCGTGTGCGCGGAGATCCCTCAGATGCGCTATGAAGAAATTTTCGCGCGCGCCCAAGCGTCGGACGTGGCAGTCGCCGACGATGCCAGCGCGGCAAAAATCCGCGCGCGGATCGAAGAGGTCATGCACGCAAAAGACACCGTCGGCGGCGTGATCGAAATCGTCGCGCTGAATGTGCCGGTAGGGCTGGGATCGCACGTCCACTGGGACCGCAAACTGGATGGACGGCTGGCGCAGGCGGTGATGAGCATTCCGTCGGTCAAGGGGGTGGAGATCGCAACAGCGTTTGAGAACACACGCAAACTGGGCACGCAAGTACAAGATGAAATCTTTGCAATCACAAATGAACAAATGACAAATGACGAACAGTCGCCCCGTCCCGCGCCACGCGTCGCGCGTCTCACCAATCGCGCTGGCGGTCTTGAGGGCGGGATCACGAATGGAATGCCCATCGTGCTTCGCGCCGCGCTCAAGCCCATCGCAACGACGGCGACGCCGCTGCGGTCAGTCGATCTGGCAACGGGCGAACCGGCGCTCGCGCAGTATCAGCGTTCCGATTTCTGTCACGTGCCGCGCGCGTGCGTGATCGGCGAAGCGATGGCAGCATGGGTGCTAGCGGACGCGCTGATAGAAAAAATCGGCGGCGATTCGATGAGCGAAATGCGGCGCAGAATGATGAACGAGCAAAAATGACAGATGAGCAGATCGCGGTGCCGACGCCGGACGGCGCGTATTCCATTTCGATTGGCGCGGGCGTCCTCACGCACGTCGGCGCGCGCGTGCAAGCCCTTGACGCGTTCTCGCCGCGCTGTGCGATTGTGACGCCGCCGCGCCTCCGCGAACTTTACGCGCCGACGGTCGTCGACTCGCTGCACGCTGCCGGCTTTGCGCCGCACGTCGTCGAGATCCCGGAGGGCGAGCAGTTCAAGACGCTAGAGACGCTGCGCGGGATTTACGATCGACTGATCGACGCGCAATTGGATCGCTGCTCGATTCTCTTTGCGCTGGGCGGCGGCGTGGTCGGCGATGTGACGGGTTTGGCAGCAGCGACTTTATTGCGCGGCGTTCCGTTCGTGCAACTGCCGACGACGCTGCTAGCGATGGTCGATGCGAGCATCGGCGGAAAGGTCGCGGTGGACCACCCGCGCGGCAAGAATCTCATCGGGGCGTTCAAGCAGCCACGCGCCATTTTCGCGGACACGAACACGCTGGCAACGCTGCCGGACGAAGAGCGGCGCGCTGGAATGGCGGAGGTCGTCAAACACGCGGTGATCGGCGATGTGGAATTGTTTGAACTGTTGGAAACCAGAAATTGGAAATTGGAGGTTGGCGCTTGGATCGGGAGGGCGATCCAAGTGAAGGTGGATATTGTTTCGCGCGATCCGTACGAAAAAGGCGAACGCGCCAAGTTGAACCTGGGGCACACGTTCGGACACGCGCTGGAGAAACTGTCGAATTACGAATTGCGGCACGGCGACGCGGTAGCAATCGGTCTGGTCTGCGCGGCGCGACTAGCGGCGCGGCTCGCGATGTGCGACGCCGCGCTGGCGGCGCGCATCGAAAATCTTGTACGCGCCATTGGCTTGCCAACGCGCGTGCCGCGCGAGATGGCGGCGGTGAATATCCTGGACGCGATGCAGACGGACAAGAAACGCACTGACGACCGGCTGCGCTTTGTCCTGCCGCGCGCGCTGGGCGATGTGGCAATCGTGGACGACGTAACGCGCGGCGAAATTATCGCGACGATAGAGGAGACACGCGAATGAAAATTTTGGTGCTACGCTGAGGTACACGTGTTTCACGTTCGCGCGCGAAGAATTTCGGCATCGCTCGGTCCTGACGGCTGATCGCCCGCTTAAAGTTGATCCGCGCGGCGATGCCTTTTTGCAGTTGCGCGATTTATAGATTGGTGCTAAACTAACGGCGCAAGTTTGAGAAAAGAGGTTTTACATTTCGTGTCAGTCCGCTCAACTTATTTGCGCCGACGCCGGCAGCATAAGAAATCCACCCGCGCGGGACCGGTTCTGGCGCGGCTCACCCTGGGCAGTCTGGCGTTGATCGTCGGGCTGTTCGTTTCGGCGGTCGGAGTTGCCGCCGCCGGCGCAGGCACCGTCTACCAGTATTACGCCAAAGATTTGCCCACCCCGGGCGCGATCGTCACTCAAACCAATCAACAATTCAAGACGACCCGCATTTACGACCGCACCGGTAAGGTGCTGCTTTATGAGATCTTCGATCCGCAAGGCGGCAACCGCACCGTCGTACCCCTCGACCAAATTCCCCAGAATCTGAAGAACGCGACCGTCGCGTTGGAAGACCGGAATTTCTGGACCAATCCGGGTTTTGATTGGTACGGGATTTTGCGCGCGGCGTACACCACGATACGCGGCGAGCAGGTGCAGGGCGCGAGCACGATCACACAGCAGTTGGTGAAGAACGTTCTGATTCCCCCAGCGGAACGCACGCTGCGCGATCCGCTCAACCCCGCCACCTACGAACGCAAACTCAAAGAGATCATCCTTTCCAACGAAATCTCGCGCCGCTACGACAAGGGCAAAATCCTCGAGTGGTACCTGAACGCCAACTATTACGGCAACCTCGCGTACGGCGTCGACGCGGCAGCCGAGGCGTACTTCGGCAAACACGTTCAAGACCTCGATCTCGCCGAATGCGCGACGCTCGCCGCGATCCCGCAGTATCCCACGCTGAACCCGATCGACAATCCGCAGGAAGCGCTCAAGCGGCGCAACATCGTGCTCGATCAGATGTACCTGCAAGGGTACATCACCGAAGCGCAAACCATTGCGGCAAAAAACGAAAAGATGCGCGTGACGCCCAAGCAGTTCGATATCCGCGCGCCGCACTTTGTCTTTTACGTGCGCCAATGGCTGGAAAACACTTTCGGAACGGATATGGTCTATCGCGGCGGCTTGAACGTCTACACCACGCTGGATTACAACGTCCAACAGACGGCGGAGCAGGTCGCGCGCGATCAAATCGCCAAGTTGCAAGCCGATAAACGCAACGTCAGCGACGCGTCGGTCGTCGTCATCCAGCCCAGCACCGGCGAGATCGTCGGCATGGTTGGCTCGGTCGATTATTTCAACAGCGACATCGACGGTCAAGTGAATATGGCGATTTCGGCGCGGCAACCGGGCTCGTCGTTCAAGATTTTCAATTACCTGACCGCGTTCTCCCAGGGCTACACCGCCGCGTCGGTGCTGATGGACGTGCGGACCGTGTTCAACGATCCGGGCAATCCGCCGTATGTGCCGGAAGACTATGACCGGAATTATCACGGTCCAGTCAGTCTGCGGACTGCGCTGGCGTCGAGTCTGAATATTCCGGCGGTCAAGTTGATCAGTCTCGTCGGCGTCAGGAACGTTTTGAATAC
>DAIDTM010000003.1 GCA_027457205.1 Anaerolineae bacterium
CGGGCGCGAGCGCCGCCAACATCATCAGGCAAATCAAACCGGTGCCGAATCTAATCAGGCGTCTCATTTTGTCTCCTTCTCGGAGCATTCGCTCCGAATTGCGAAGCCGAAAAAAATTCCGATGACTGCCGCTAAACAAAATGCTTCTCCCGCGCAGGTGAGAAGCATTCAGCACTTAAAGAACAAGCTGCATTGCTTGCATCTCCATTTGTCAGGTAACCACGAATCGATCGCGGTAAAAAATCAGACAGCCCGTTTCGATTTCTTGCGATGGGGCGGGAGGGAGTCGAACCCACACGCTGGGTTGTCCAGCAAGAGATTTTAAGTCTCCCGCGGCTGCCATTTCGCCACCGCCCCAAACTTCTATAAAGATTTTATAGCCGATTGTGCGAAATGTCAATGCAAAAAATTCCTTGAATTGACGTTCGTCCCATCTTGCATATACTATGCCAAAGGCACACGACCAGACATCGGAAATGGGATTGCATTTATGAGCAACACCGAATTCAGAGCGCCGGACTTTATTCGCACGATTGTCGCCGAGGAAACCGCCAGTGGCAAATGGGGCGGGCGTGTCGTCACGCGCTTTCCACCTGAACCTAACGGCTACTTGCACATCGGACATGCCAAATCCATCTGCCTGAACTTTGGGCTGGCGGCGGAGTTTGGCGGCAAATGCAACCTCCGCTTTGACGATACCAACCCGACGAAGGAAGAAATCGAGTACGTCGAGGCGATCAAAGCGGACATTCGATGGCTCGGGTTCGACTGGGGCGAGACCACTTTTTACGCGTCCGATTATTTCGAGCGACTGTACCAATGGGCGATCCAGCTGATCCAAGCCGGCAAGGCATACGTCGATGATCTCAGCGCGGACGAAATTCGCGAGTACCGCGGAACGCTGATGGAGCCGGGACGCGACAGCCCGCACCGCAATCGCGCGGTGGCAGACAATCTCGATCTCTTTGCGCGGATGCGCGCCGGCGAGTTTGCGGACGGCACGCGCACGCTGCGCGCCAAAATCGATATGGCGTCGCCGAATTTGAACCTGCGCGACCCGGTGATGTACCGCATCCGTAAAGCATCGCACCATCGCACCGGCGACCAGTGGTGCATTTATCCGATGTACGACTTGGCGCACGGTCAGTCCGATTCCATCGAAAAAGTGACGCATTCGCTCTGCACGATGGAGTACGAAGATCATCGTCCGCTCTACGATTGGTTCCTCGACGCGCTTGGCATCTATCATCCGCGCCAGATCGAATTTGCGCGGTTGAATCTGAGCCATACTGTCGTGAGCAAGCGCAAGCTGCTCCAACTCGTGACCGAAGGCATCGTCGCCGGCTGGGACGACCCGCGTATGCCGACGCTGTCCGGGATGCGGCGGCGCGGCTACCCGCCCGAGGCGATCCGCGATTTTGCCGAACGTGTCGGCGTGGGCAAGACGCAGAACCTGATCGAGCTTGCGCTGCTCGAGCACTGCGTCCGCGAGGACTTGAACCGCCGCGCGCCGCGCGTGATGGCGGTACTGCGCCCGCTCAAGGTCGTGATCGAAAATTATCCGGAAGGTACGGTCGAAGAACTGGACGCGGTGAACAACCCAGAGGATGCCGCGATGGGTACGCGCAAGGTGCAGTTCTCGCGCGAGCTGTGGATCGACCAAGACGACTTTCGCGAAGACCCGCCGAAAAAATATTTCCGTCTCTCGCCCGGCGCGGAGGTGCGCCTGCGCTACGCGTACATCGTCAAGTGCACCGGCGTCGTCCACAACGACCGCGGCGAGGTCGTCGATGTGCGCTGCACGTACGATCCCGCGACGCGCTGCGGCAGCGCCGATCGCAAGGTCAAGGGAACGATTCATTGGGTGTCCGCGCGGCACGCGCTGCCGGCGGAAGTGCGGCTCTACGACACCTTGTTCTTGTCGCCGAAACCGGACGAGGACGAAAACTGGAAGGCGCACGTGAACCCAAATTCGCTCGAGCGGCTCGCCACGTGCTGCGTCGAACCCGCGCTCGCGGGTGCCGCGCCAGGCACGCGTTATCAGTTCGAACGCACCGGTTATTTCTGCGTCGATCCCGATTCATCGCCCGGTCATTTGGTTTTCAATCGGACTGTCTCGCTGCGCGACACGTGGGGCAAGATCGAAAAAGCAGAACAAGGATAGATCAACGCAAGACCCGCAGGGTTGCCGTAAACCCTGCGGGTCTTTTTATTTGCGCTTACGAATAGTTGCCGCCGCATCGAATCGGCAAGGGTATGCGATCGCTTCCATCCGCCCAGAGCAACGCGCGAAAGTACGGACCGGGCGTATCGTCGTACATTACCTGGGTTTCGGCGACCGCGCGCTGAGCGCAGATCGCCAGATGATTTTCCAAGCCGGGAATCCACGGACCGACGCTGATCTCATTCAGCCCCGACTTGAGTTCTGCCGGCACGGGAGCGCTTTGCGTCAACGAGCCATTCCCTGCCGGAAAATTCAAAACGATCTTGTATTTTCCTTGCGGCGTGTTGGGAGGTGGAAGGGTGTCGCACAGCCCAACCAGAAACTGGCGCGGCGCTTTGTCCCAGACCAGATCGGGCTGGGGATGAATGTAGACCACGTAGATGTCACCGGTGCCACGCGCGGTCAGCGTGGCGCAGATTTGCGCCGCGCTGGGCGTTGGGCTGGGACCGGCGGTAGGGCTTGCCGTCGCGGTCGCAGCGGGTGTGCGGCGACGAGTCGGCAGCGCGGTTGGTTTCGGCGTGCTCGTCCGCGTGGGAACCGGCATTGGCGTGAGCGTTAGCGTCGGCGTTTCTGTTGGCGGAGCCGCCGTCGATGTCGCGGTGGGCACGACGGTTTCTGTCGCGGTCGGCGTAGGAACCGGGGCAGTGGCGCACGCGCCCAATAGAAGCGGAACACAGAAAACAAAAAGTAGCGCAAATCGATATCTCATACCCATCCCACCATTTTGCTGTAGAGCATAGCGATCCATTCATACCCCAGGATAGTCGCGCGCGAATAGGTTTGCCATCGCTTCAATCCATACGCTGGTTCGCCCTCTGAAAATACCGACAGCCAGTAGAAACTCTTCCATCCCAGTTTCCGCGCCGTCGCGACCGCGCGCCGCGTGGAGAGATCGAGGGTCACCAGCGTCGGCTGTTGCAGGTCTGCGCGCTCGATGATTTCCATCGAATAAAGCAAATTCTCGCGCGTGTTCCGCGACCGGTCTTCTTCGATCAGATTCGCGCGCGGGACGCCCAGCCGCGCGGCGTACTCGACCATCACCCGGGAATTTGGCACGCCCAGCCCTTGATTGTCGCCGGTGGACATGATGAGTTTTGCGCGCGGAAATTTCTGCCACCACCGGCACGCCAATTCGATCTGCGCGATGGTGGGCTGGGTGGGCAGCGCGCGATCCTTGAGCGCGTAGGAGGGGATGACAAAACAGTCTGGCTGGACGGGAGGATGGTCGGGGATGAGCCACCACTGGATGCAGGATGAGAGCATTTCGTGGAGGCAGTATAAATCCAAGTCGTCTGCGCGTCAATTTTTTGCGGCGGTGATTGCATACACTTGCTGTGGCGCGGGCTGCTAG
>DAIDTM010000004.1 GCA_027457205.1 Anaerolineae bacterium
GCGCGGCACTGATCGACGCGCGGACTATGTCGCGGACGGCTGGATCGCACCCGGGTTGATCGATCTTCAAATCAACGGCGCGTTTGGTTTCGATTTTACCGCCGAGCCCAAGTCGGTTGCCGAGGTTGCTGCGCGATTGCCTTCAAGCGGCGTGACCGCGTTTCTGCCGACGATCATCACATCGCCGCTGGACAATTATCCGCGCCGATTGCGCGATCTGGAAGGTGCGACGAAAGACACACTCGGCGCACAGATTCTCGGCGTCCATCTCGAAGGACCGTACTTGAATCTAAAGCACGTGGGCGCACACAACCCGGACTTGCGGCGTGTGCCGCTTGTGAGCGAACTGGAGACGTGGGTGGGTGCACCCCCAATGTCCGCTAACCGCTCAAAAGAGGTTGGGGGTTCGCCGCTGGTACGCCTTGCGACGCTCGCGCCGGAATTGCCGGACGCGCTCGACGCGATCCGTTGGCTGCGGGCGCGCGGCATCGCCGTCAGCGCGGGGCATTCCGATGCGACCTATGCGCAAGCGCGTGCCGGCTTTGAAGCCGGGATAACTTGGGGCACACATCTCTTCAACGCGATGCTGCCGTTCACGCATCGTGAGCCGGGCTTGGTCGGTGCGCTGCTGTCTTCCGATATTCCCTGCGGATTGATCGTCGATGGCGTTCATGTTCACCCGGCGGCGGTGAAAGTCGCGTACCGCGCGAAAGGCGCGCGCGGCATTACGCTCGTCACCGACGCGATGGCGGCGATGGGAATGCGTCCGAGGCGATTCAAACTGGGTGACCGCGACGTGACGGTCGATGCAACCTCCGCGCGGCTCGACGACGGAACGCTGGCGGGAAGCATCTTGCAAATGGACGCGGCGATTCGTAATGTCATCGACTACAGCGGCTGCTCACTTGCGGATGCGATCACAATGGCAAGCGCGACGCCGGCGCGCGTGCTCGGCTTGGAACAAAAAGGACGCATCGCGCTGGAGGGTGACGCCGATTTGGTCGTTTTGGACAAGTCGCTGCGCATTGAGATGACGATCGCGCGCGGCGAAATCGTTTATCGCCGGAGTACATCCTGAGCGGAGTCGAAGGATGAACGTCGTCGGTTTGATGTCGGGTACGTCCGCCGATGGAATTGAAGCCGTGGTCATCTCGCTGCGCGGCGCGCCGCCGCAGCTCGATTGGAAATTGCTTGCCCATATTTCGTTTGCTTTTTCCGACGCCCTGCACGAGCAGATCTTCGCGGCATTCCGACCGGAGACCGGGACGGTGGATCGATTGTGCCGGCTCAATTTTGATTTGGGCGAAGCATTCGCGAACGCAGCGTTCACCGTCATCGACGCGGCGAAGTTGAAACCAGCCGATATCGCGCTCATCGGCTCGCACGGTCAAACGGTTTGGCACGACCCACCTACATCGCACACGCCGGGCGCGACACTACAAATCGGTTCTGCCGCGGTGATTGCAGAACGAACCGGGATTACGACGATCAGCAACCTCCGCGCACGCGATGTTGCCGCCGGTGGACACGGCGCGCCGGTGGTCAGTTTTCTCGACTGGCTACTTTTCCGTCATCCCACGCGCGCGCGGGCAATTCAAAACATTGGCGGGATCGGCAATGTCACTTTTCTTCCGCCGCTTGCTTCGTCGCAGGACGCGATCGCGTTCGACACCGGTCCCGGCAACATGCTGATCGATTATTGCGCCGCACGCGCGACGGCCGGCGCGCAATCGTTCGACCGCGACGGCGAATTCGCCGCGCGCGGGCGCGTGAGCCAACCGCTGCTCGATGAATGGATGGCGCACCCGTACTTGCGCTTACCGCCGCCCAAGACGACCGGGCGCGAACTTTTCGGCGCGCAGTTCGGCGCGGCGGCGTGGACGCGCGGCAAGGAAATGAAATTGTCCGACGCCGACCTTGTCGCGACGGCTACTGCGTTTACCGCAGAATCGATCGCGCGCTCGTACCGCGATTTCTTGCCGGCGCCCATCGACGAGGTTTACTTGGCGGGCGGCGGCGCGCTGAACGCAACCCTGGTCGAAATGATTCGCGCGCGCGTCGCGCCCATCGAGATTCATCAGCACGCGGACCTGGGCTTGGCGGCGAACGCGAAAGAAGCGGTTACGTTCGCGGTGCTGGCGCACGAAACATATCACGGGCGCGCCGGCAACCTGCCGAGTTGCACTGGCGCACAGCACGCGGTCATCATGGGCGATATTACGCCCGGACGGAATTTCCCTGTGCCCGAATCGAGTTCATAATGCGACTCACGGAATCGGTGAACCCACGGACGCGTGAGATAGATCAAGACACCACGCTTGACATGGTGCGCTTGATCGTGGACGAAGACGCGCGCGTCGCGCCCGCGGTCGCCGTCGAGGCAGAGCGGATCGCCGGGGTGATCGACGCCATCGCGGAGCGCTTGCAGCGCGGTGGGCGGCTGATCTATATCGGCGCGGGGACGTCGGGGCGCTTGGGCGCGCTCGACGCGGCAGAGATTCCGCCGACGTTCGGTGCGCCGCCCGGTCGCGTGATCGCGCTCATCGCCGGCGGCACGCGCGCTATCACGTAATCGGTCGAAGGCGCGGAAGACGACGCGGCTGCCGGCGCGCGCGACGTCGCTTCGGCGAACGTCGCCGAACGCGACGCGGTCGTCGGCATCGCGGCGAGCGGCGCAACGCCGTACGCCATCGGTGGAATGCAAGAAGCAAAACGGCGCGGCGCGTTCGTCGCCGGCGTCGCCTGCAATCGCCCATCGCCGATGGAAGATATTGCCGATCTCGTGATCGCGCCGCTCGTTGGGCCCGAAGTCATTGCCGGCTCGACGCGGCTGAAAGCCGGCACCGCGCAGAAGATGGCGCTAAACACGATCAGCACCGGCGTGATGATCCGGCTCGGCAAGACGTTCGGCAACTTAATGGTCGACGTCCAGCCGACGAACGCGAAATTGCGCGACCGCGCGCGCCACATCGTCGAGATCGCGTGTGGCCTTTCGACCTCCGATGCCGAAGCACTGCTGGCGCGCTGCAATGGCGAAGTCAAGACCGCGCTGGTCAGCGCGCTTGCGCGCGTTACGCCCGCGGAGGCGCGGCAGCGGCTGCAACAAGCGAATGGTTTTGTGCGTGCGGCAATAAACAAAACGTGAAATCGTCATTGCGTTTTCTTTCTATGATTGCAACGGGTCTTGACGTTTTGCTTGACGAGAAGCTGGCGCTCTTGCGCAGTCAGCGTGTCGGTCTGATTACGAATCCAACCGGCGTGACGCGCGATTTGAAACCAAATATCGATGCGCTACGCGCTGCGGGCGTCAACCTCGTCGCGCTGTTTGGTCCTGAACACGGCTTTAGTGCGGCGGCAGCTGATGCTACACCGGTCGCTTCAGGGTGCGACGCGCGGACGGGCTTGCTGATCTATTCGCTCTACGGCGACACGCGCAAGCCAACGGCAGGAATGCTGGCCAATATCGACGTGATGCTATTCGATTTGCAAGATGTTGGCGTGCGTTTTTACACTTATACTGCGACGCTCGCGCTGGCGCTCGAAGCATGCGCGGCAAGTCGAATCCAATTGATTGTGCTCGACCGCCCGAATCCGATCAACGGAACGGTCATCGAGGGAGCGTTACTTGAACCCGCGCTGCAATCTTTCATCGGGCACGGTCCATTACCGATCCGCTACGGCATGACGATTGGCGAACTCGCGCAATTTTATAACCGCGAACTGCGTATCGGCGCGGAGCTAACAGTCATCGCCATGCGCGGTTGGTCGCGCGCGCTGTGGTTCGACGAGACCGGCTTGACCTGGGTTCCGTCGTCGCCGGGAATGCCGCATACATCGACCACCGTCGCCTATCCGGGAATGTGTTTCATCGAAGGGACGAATCTATCGGAAGGACGCGGCACCGCGCTGCCATTTGAAATCGTCGGCGCGCCGTGGCTCGACGGCTACGCGCTCGCGGAAGAGTTGAACGCGCGACGACTCGACGGAGTGCGGTTTCGCGCGATCACATTCACGCCGGACGCAAACAAGTACACGGGTCAAGTGTGCGGCGGTGTGCAGGTGCACATCATCGACCGCGCCGCGTTTCGCGCGGTGGCGACCGGCTTGCATGTCCTCGCCGCGTGTCGCGCGCAGGCATCGGATCGATTCGAGTTCTTATCGACCAGTTGGGAAGGCAAGCCACCGCATCTAGACCTGCTTACGGGGACGCCTCGGGCGCGTAAGGGGCTGGTCAGTAATCGATCTGTTGACTCGATCGTAGGGGAATGGTCGTCCGACCTTTCCGGTTTCGACCAAATCCGACATCGGTATCTACTTTACTGAATTTGAAGGAGGTGATGCGCAGCACAAGAGCATCTCTATATCCATCGTCTGTTCCCAAATCCAAAGGAGGAGAATGTGAAACGCTCTATTTCTTTGCTCGTATTGCTCGTCCTCGCCGGCGCGGTCCTGATCGCGTGCGCCGCGCCCACCGCCGCGCCCGCGCCGACTACTGCGCCGGCTCCCGCGACTTCAGCCCCGGCACCGACCAGCGCGCCGGCGGCAACCAAAGCGCCTGCCCCCACGACGGCTAGCGGCGCGGTGCCGACAGTTGCGCCCACTTCGCCGCCGCCTCCCCCACGCACAGCCAAGGGCGGCATCCGCAAGTCGACCAGTGGCTACAAGGGCACGCTGAACCTGTGGGTACTTGGCTATACACCCGGCAACGCGTTTGCCAACCCGTTTGACAACGCCGTTGCCCAGTTCATGGTTGACAACCCGGACATCAAGGTTCAGATCACCGGCTACCCGCCGAACGATGAGGGCTTTGCCCATTTGACCGCCGCGCTGGAAAGTGGTCAAGGCATCGATCTCTTGCGCATGTCTTCAGATCGTCTGCCGCAGTACGTTGCCGAAGACCTGGTCGAGCCGATCGATGCGTATCTCACTCCCGCAGACAAAGCCGATATCCTGCCGAACGTTCTCGATGTAACTCGCTTGAAGGACGGCAAGGCATACTCCTGGCCCCTCTGGGTTGTGCCGATGGGCATCTATGTGAACAATGACGTCTTCGCCGAAGCCAACGTCCCGTTGCCGCCGAAAGATTGGACGTGGGATCAGTTCGTCGCCGCCGCCAAAGCCACAACGTTCAAGCGCGCGAACGGCGAACAGGTCTACGGCTTTAGCGGGTTTATCGATCCTGGGGTCGTCAACACCTGGGGCTTGTGGATGAACCAAGATCCCAGCGTGCGTCCGGTGACCAAAGATGGCAAATTCGGCTTCAACACTCCTCTGGCAGCCGCTGGTTTGCAGCGCTTCGCCGACCTGGCGTTGGTGGACCATGTCACGCCGCCCGATTTTGGGTCGCAGAAAGACTCGGACGTCAAAGGCGGCTTCCAGAACAAACAGTACGCCATGATCGTTGACGCGACCGGGTTTGCGCCGGCTGAAGTCGCCGCCAAGGTGAACTTTGATATCTATCCGCATCCAACGGTCAATGGCAATCGACTGACTGTCGGCGCGGTAGGGTTGATCGGCGTAGCAAAGACGAGTGACCCCATCAAGCGCCAAGCCGCCATGGACCTGGCGCGCTACCTGACCAGCAGCGAAGTGCAGGACGACGTGCCGCCCGGCTCGAACGTCCCGACCGGGTTCTACATCGCGCCCGGCGCGCGCAAATCGGTCAAAATAAATCCGCCGCTCGACAAGTTCGTCCCGATGCTGCCGGATATGTGGATCACGCCGCTCCTCGTGAACTGGGCACCCTTTACGCGCCTGTTCCATCCCGAATATCAGAATATCATCTTCGGCAAGGTCAAAGCAGCCGATGCGATGGCAAAGATCGCGCCTGAAGCTGACCAGCTGATTTCGGGCAAGTAGGACGTACCTTTGATGCCGGTTGCGTGTTCCGTGACCGAATCGACCGGCACGGAACACGCA
>DAIDTM010000005.1 GCA_027457205.1 Anaerolineae bacterium
CGCCGCGACGCCGGCGCCGCCCGTCAAAGAGACCGTCCTTGTTCCGCAAACCGTGGCGGTTCTACAGACCGTGGCGGTTCCACAAACCGTCGCCGTCCCGGTCACGGTCACGCCCGCGCCGACGACCGCGCCGGTCGTCACGCTCACATTCTGGCACTCATACAACCCGGTGGAAACCAAGGAACTCGAAAGCGAAGTCATTCCGGCATTTCAGAAAGCGCATCCGAATATCCAAGTCCAAGATCAGCAAGTCCCGACCGACGATTTTCATAAGAAATTGCTGACGGCGGTGGCTGGCGGGACAGCGCCGGACGTTGCGCGCATTGACATCGCCTGGTTGCCGGAATTCGCCGACCTCGGCGCGCTTGCCCAACTTGACACGGCGATGAGCGACTTCAGCGATCTGAAATCCAAAGTCTACCCCGGTCCCCTCTCCACGAATGCGTTGCAGGGGCATTACTTTGGACTGCCACTCGATACCAACACGCGCGTCTTTGTGTGGGACCCGACGCTTTTCACCCAGGTCGGCTTGACCGATGCGCCCAAAACTATCGATGAATTTACCGCCGACTGCGCCAAGATCAAAGCGGTGGGCGCAACGTGCTACGCCGACGGCGGTACGTACGGCTGGGCTGTCATGCCGTGGATTTGGTCGTTCGGCGGCGACCTGACCGATCCGCAAATGACCAAATCGACCGGCTATATCAATGGTCCCGCGACGGTCCAAGCCTACACTTGGCTCAAGTCCATGATCGACAACGGCTATCTCGACAAGGGCATCCTCGGCGGCAACGTAGATACGTACGGCGGGCTTTCGAAAGACAAACTCGCTACGGTGCTCGACGGTCCGTGGTTCCCGCCGCTCTTCGCTTCCCAGTATCCCAACAAGAAGCTGAACATGTCGCTGCTCCCGGCAGGTCCGGGCGGTTCGATCTCCGTCGTTGGCGGCGAAGACATTGCGATCTTTCAACAGTCCAAAAACAAGGATGCCGCGATGGAATTCATCCGCTACATGCTCTCGCCCGACGCGCAGTTGATGATGGCGAAAGCGGGTCAGATGCCGGTGCGTTCCGACGTCGCGGATCAAGCGGTGAAGGATCATCCCTACTTCCAGATCTTCTTCGATCAGCTCAAGACGGCGCGGGCGCGTTTACCGCACCCCAATTGGCCCAAGATCGAATCGATCTTAACCGACGCCGGTCAACTCATCCTGCGCGGCGAGAAAACGCCTCAAGCCGCGCTGGACAATGCGGCAGCTCAGATTGACCCCCTCTTGAAATAGCGACCGAACGCGTATACTCTTGAGAGGGCGGTGGTTGAGCCATCGCCCTCTCAAATGGACAAGCCATGGCATCTTCGCGCCGCTTTTTTGTCACGCCCTATCTCTTTTTGTTGCCCGGTCTTCTCTTCTTTGCCGTCTTCTTGATTTATCCGCTCGTCGAAGCATTTCGCATCAGCCTGTACGATTGGAAGATTATGCCGGGTGTGGTCAGTCCCTTTGTTGGACTTGGGAATTACGTGCGCGCCTTCCACGACGATACGTTTTGGATCGCGCTGCGGAATACGGTTCTCTACACGGCCGTGACGGTGCCCGCGCAGATGGTGCTGGCGATGATCGTGGCCGTCTGGCTCGACGCGCTGCCGCGCGGGCGCGTGGTCTACCGCACGCTGTACTATATCCCCGTCATCACCTCCTGGGTCGTGGTTTCGCTGCTCTTCAGATATCTGTTCGACTCGAGCGAAGCGGGCTTGGTCAACTATGTCCTGATGCACATCTTGCATGTGATTGCCCAGCCGATTCCCTGGATGCAGGAGGCTGGTCCCGCGCTCATCGTCATTATGCTTCTGGGAATCTGGAAAGGGATCGGTTGGTCGATGATTATCTTCGTCGCCGCGCTCCAGGCGATCCCCATCGAACTGCACGAGGCCGCGTCGATCGACGGCGCGAATGCGTGGCAGCGCTTTGTGCGGATCACGTTGCCGCTCATGCGACCGACCGTTGTCTTCGTCCTCGTCATGCTCGTCATCGGCGGATTCAATGTTTTTCTCTCGATCTATCTCATCACCGGCGGCGGCCCGCTGCACCGTACGGAATCGGTCTTGACTTACATGTACAACGAAGCCTTCAATTTCCTCGAGTTCGGGTACGCCTCGGCGATCTCGTACATCCTGGCCATCATCATCTTCGTCATCAGTTTTCTGCAGATCAAGTTTCTCCGCAATCCGGTGGAGGTCTGACACGATGCGCAAGAAACGCTCACGGCTGGTTCATCTGCTGCTGTACGTCCTGCTGACCGCCGGCGCCGTTGGCATGATCGTTCCCATGCTTTACATGGTCTCGACCGCCTTTACGGGGCAGACGTACGTGCTCGAGCTGCCGCCGACCTTCATCCCGAAAGAGCCAACCTTACAGAATTTCGTCGATGCCTGGCAGTCGAACAACTTTTCGCTGTACTTTGGTAACAGTCTCGTCGTCGCGGTCTCGACCACATTGCTGTCCGTGCTCATTTCGTCTATGTTCGCCTATGCGCTCGCGCGATTCAAATTCGTGGGTCGAGAGATGATCTTTTACGCGCTGATGCTGACGCTGATGATCCCCAGTCTGATGCTCATTATCCCGCAGTTCATGCTCGCCAAAACCCTGGGTTTATTGGACAGTCTCACGGGGCTCGTCCTGGTCTACGTGGCCATGAACATTCCGCTCAATGTCTTTTTGCTGCGCGGCTTTTTCGAGCAGTTGCCGCGCGACCTGGAAGAAGCAGTGTTGATTGACGGCGGCGGCTACTGGACAATCTTCTTCCGCATCGCCTTGCCGCTCTCTACCCCGGCCCTCGCGACCGTCGCCATTTTCACATTCCTCGCCGCCTGGGATGAATTCACCTGGGCGCTGACGGTGATCAACAGTCCACTCAAGCGCACGCTGCCAATTGCGATTGCCGCGTTTCAAGGCGAGCATCTGACACAGTGGGGCTTGGTCTTTGCCGCGTCGCTAATTGCGATTGCGCCGGTCGTCGTCGTCTTCATCACGTTGCAGCGCTATTTTGTCAAAGGTCTCACCTCTGGAGCACTCCGTGGCTGATGCACTGGTTTCTCGCGCGATTGAAATCATCCGGGCGAATCAAGCGTCGAGCGGCGCGTACATCGCGTCGCCGAATTTTCCACCCTACCGCTATGCTTGGTTTCGCGACGGCGCGTTTGTCGCGTACGCGATGGATGGGGTTGGCGAAACCGCCAGCGCCGCGCGCTTTCACGATTGGGCGGCGGCGACTATCGCGCAGCACGCGGCGCAAGCGCACGCCGGCATCACCCGCGCGCGGCGCGGCGAGTCGCTCAAGTCAGAATAGGGACTGCACACGCGCTATGCGTTAGACGGCGCCGAGGGCGATGAAACCTGGCCCAATTTTCAGCTCGACGGACTCGGCACTTGGTTGTGGAGCGCGGTCGAATACCTCAAGCGACACGACGATGTATCCGCGGCGACGCGTTGGTCTGATTCGCTCAATCTAGCAGCTGACTACCTCGGCGCGCTCTGGCGTGTGCCAAACTACGATTGCTGGGAAGAATTCGGCGACCATGTTCACGTCTCTACGCTGTCCGCGCTCTATGGCGGGTTACGTGCCCTTGCGGATTGGCAAGGCGATCCCGCGCGAGCGCGCATCGCAGACGCGATTCGCGCGTTCGTTTTGGAGGAGGGCGTACGCGCGGGGCATCTGATCAAATTCTTGGGGAACCTTGAAGTAGACGCCAGTCTGCTGGGCGCGGCGACGCCGTACCGCTTGATCGCCGTGGACGATCCGCGCATGGTGGCGACGGTCGAAAAGATCGAGCGCGATCTGCGACGTGCGCGCGCCGGCGTGCATCGCTATGCAACAGATTCATACTATGGCGGCGGCGAATGGGTCTTGCTGACCGCGTGGCTCGGATGGTATTACGCGGAATGCGGCAAGATGACGCGGGCGCGCGATTGCCTCGCCTGGGTCGTCGCGCAAGCAGACGCGCAAGGCGAATTGCCGGAGCAGGTTCCTGTGGACCTGAACGTTCCAAGCCAGTACTCCGAGTGGCTGATGCGTTGGGGACCGATTGCCAAGCCGCTGCTCTGGTCTCATGCCCAATTCTTGATTCTGTGGAAGGCGCTAAATGATCCAAGTCATTGACGTCTTGACTGACTGTGCTACCTATCACCCCGGGGAGCGCGCGGCGATCCAAACGGTATTAGGGAACGAATCGCGGCGCGCTTTTCGCGGCTTGCTGCGTGTGCGGCTCTTATCGCTAGACCGCGAAATCAGTCGTGCGGAAGAGCCGCTCAAACTCGCACCTTCCGTGCAGGAGAAACACACTCTCACGCTGACTCTGCCGCTGGCGGACGGACGCGGCTACAGTGTTGAGACTGAACTGGTTGATGGGCGCGGGCACGTGGCCGCGCGCAAGGCAACCGCGCTAGACGTTGCCTCAAATTGGGCGCTGGCGCCGCGCTACGGTTTTCTTTCCGATTTTGCATCTGACGAAAACGATTCGGCGGAACGCCTCGCGGCGCTAGCGCGTTACCATATCAACGCGGTCCAATTCTATGACTGGATGTATCGCCACCACGAATTTCTGCCGCCGACGCGTGAGTTCATCGATCCATTGGGCCGCCCTCTCTCGCTCGAATCCGTTCAGCGCAAAGTTCGGTTGACGCAGGAATTTGGAATGAAGGCGCTCGCCTACGCGGCGATTTACGCGGTGAGTCCGGATTTCTTTGCTGAGCGCCCTGGAGAAGGGTTTTATCGAAGTGATGGCGCGCCGTTCATGCTCGGAGATTTTCTGAACATCACGAACATCGCGCATCCGGCCTGGCGCGAGCGACTACTCGCCCAGTGCCGCCGCGCGGTCAACGAGGTGGGCTTCGACGGAATTCACCTCGATCAATACGGCTATCCGCGCATCGGCTATGCGGCGAACGGGACGCGCGTGGATGTCGAAAAGGAACTGCCCGCGTTTCTCAGCGCTGTCCGCGCCGCCGTGAACGGCGCGCCGACCGTCTTTAACGCCGTCAACGCGTGGCCTCTCGACGCGATCGCGCAATCCTCGGTCGAGCCGCTCTACATCGAAGTCTGGCCGCCGAACGACACGTTCCGCGATTTGCGCGAGGTGATCTTGAGCGCACGCGGCTTGCGCGGCGGACGGGCGCCGGTCCTCGCCGCCTATTTGCGCGATTTTCTTGCGACTAATTCAAGGGCGCGCCGTGGGGCATTCCACGCACTGCGCCGACTGACCGCCGCGATCTATCTCAACGGTGGGTCGCACATCGTTCTCGGCGAACGAGATGGCGTGTTGTGCGATCCGTATTTTCCCAAGTACACGCGGCTGCGCCCGGCTGAGGCACAAACCCTGCGCGCCGACTACGATTTCATCGCGCGTTACGCAGAATATCTTTTTGACCCGGCGTGGAGGGATGTTTCGGCGACACGCGTGGGAGGAATCAACGAGGAGATTCGGTTGGGCACGCCGCGCTACGGACCGCATGCGGACGCAGATTCGATCTGGACCATCGTGCGCGAAAAGGAGAATGGGCTGACGCTCGGACTCCTCAATTTGCGTGGATTGGGAACGACGGCGTGGAACGCGCCGCAGCCCGCGCCGCGGCGCCTCCGTAATTTGCGTGTGACGTTGCAGTTGGAACGTCCGCTGCAGGCAGCCTATTTCGCCTCGCCCGATTACTCCGAAGGCCGTGCGGTTCCATTGCCGATCCAACGCGCGGGCAGACTTGCTTCCATCACCCTGCCGGAGTTAAACTATTGGGGGCTCGTCATTTTGAGTCTACAAACATGATAGACACCTGGCGTCAGATCCCTTTTCACCTGGTGGCGAATCCTCAAGCGATCGTGCGCGCCCCCAACGTTCGCTTCACCGTGTTGACCTCGCGACTGATCCGGCTGGAATACAGCGCGCAAGACGAATTCGAAGATCGACCGAGTCAGGTCTTCTGGCATCGTGAGCTGCCCGTGCCTAGTTTCACGGTAACCCGTTCGCCATCGCAAATCGAGATTCTGACTCAGCACGTGCGTCTGCGTTACCGCGTACACCCGAAGGGCTTTACCGCGGATTCGCTCGTCGTCGAGTTGATGGGGACAGGGATGGTGTGGCATTACGGAGACCGCGATCCACACAATCTACATGGAACCGCGCGCACGCTGGATCTGGCCGATGGTCCCGTCCCGCTCGCTCCAGGATTGATGTCCAGGTCAGGCTGGGCGGTGGTCGATGATTCGACGACCCTCATCTTCGATGCAGAGGGATGGCTTAAGCCGCGCGCGTTAGGCGATAACCTCGATCTGTACTTTTTTGGTTACGGTCACGATTACCTCGAATGCTTGAGAGATTTCTGCCAGGTGAGCGGGCCCATGCCGCTCATTCCGCGTTGGGCGCTGGGAAATTGGTGGTCGCGCTACTGGGAGTATTCGCAGGATGAACTGACTCGCCTGATGGAGGATTTTCAATCGCATCGAATCCCGCTGTCCGTCTGCGTGGTGGACATGGATTGGCATCTTACCGAAACCGGCAACGCCTCGTGCGGCTGGACCGGTTATACCTGGAACCGTGCGCGGTTTCCTGACCCGGAGCGATTCATCCGTGGACTGCACGATCAGGGCTTGAAAGTGACGCTCAACCTCCATCCGGCGGACGGCGTCTATCCTCACGAAGCGCAGTACGTCGCGATGTGCGAACGGCTGGGCATCGATCCGCAGAGCCACGAGCCGGTGCGATTCGATATCGTGGATTCCAAGTTCGCCGAAGCCTATTTCGAGCTATTGCATCATCCGCTTGAAGCGCAAGGCATCGACTTTTGGTGGATTGACTGGCAGCAAGGGGAACAGACAGGTTTCCGTGGACTCGATCCACTCTGGTGGCTGAACCATCTGCACTATTTCGATCTGAGTCGCGACGGAAAGAAACGTCCCTTTATTTTTTCGCGCTGGGGCGGATTGGGAAATCATCGTTACCCGATCGGGTTTTCTGGTGATACGATTGTAAGCTGGAACTCACTCGCCTTTCAGCCCTACTTTACCGCGACCGCTGCGAATGTCGGCTATGGGTGGTGGAGTCATGACATCGGTGGGCACCAAAAGGGCAGCGAAGAGCCAGAACTGTATGCGCGGTGGGTGCAGTTTGGCGTATTCAGCCCGATTTTGCGGCTGCACAGCACCAAGAATCCGTATCACGAACGCCGCCCATGGGGATACGATGCCGAAGTCTTTCGCGTGACCCGGCAAGCCCTGCAGCTGCGTCACGCGCTGATCCCGTACCTCTATGCAATGGCTTGGAAGTGTTTCACCGATAGTCGCCCGCTCATCTTACCGATGTACTATCTTCACCCGGAAGAGGAGGCGGCCTATCAATGTCCGAGTCAATATTACTTTGGCAGTGAACTGGTCGCTGCACCGTACGTTTCACCACGCGATCCCGACACGCGGCTCAGCCGCCAAACGATCTGGTTACCCGCGGGCGATTGGTTCGATTTCTTCACGGGCGAATACTATCCAGGTAGCCAATGGCACACATTTTACGGCAAACTGGAGGAAATCCCAGTGTTGGCAAAAGCAGGCGCGATTATTCCGCTCGGTCCGAAGCTGGGTTGGGGTGGAATCGCGAATCCGATAGAGTTAACCGTTTTCGTTTTTCCCGGCGCGAATGGCACTTTCGAGCTGTACGAAGATGATGGCGAGACTCAAGCGTTTCAAGACCACCATCACGCCATTACCGCGCTCGCACAGAACTGGCACGACAATAGCTTAGAAATCAGCGTCGCTCCTGCCCGAGGTGACGTTTCCTACATTCCATCGCCGCGCACCTATACGATAGCTGTGCGCGGAATTAGACCGCCGGACGAAACCCAGTTGCTTGTCAATAACCTAGCGCATGATCTTCGGCTCGACTATGAGGAAGCGACGGAGACGCTGACGGTGGGCGGTATCACGCTAAGCCCTTACGATGAATTGCATCTGCGGCTGAGCGTGAGTCAAGGAACACTCCTCTCCAAGCGAGATCGCCGCCGTGAGCGATGCCGGAAGTTGCTGAGCGCTTTCCGGCTGGACACCGTAACGAAATATCGGATTGATCAAGCTCTCGATGAGGTTATTGATGGACGCGCATCGCTAATGAAGTACAGCGATGCGCTCTGCGATGGGCAACTGAGTGCGCTGTCGAACATGATGCGCAACTTGGTCTGACATAGGATTCCTCCATGCGGCTATTTCTCCTCTAGTTTCTCCACCGCTCGCGCGAGGTCTTGCTGCGACGGCTGGGTGTAGCGCGCGGTCGTCGTGAGCGAACGATGTCCCATCAGGGTCGCCACCTGATCGAGCGAAACACCCGAATCGACCAGGTTCTTCGCAAAGGTGTGCCGCAGCATGTGCGGCGTGATGTGCTCCAAGCCCGCCAAGCGACCCAGCACGCCGATCTGATATTCGAGACCCAGTTTTCCCAGCGGCTCGCCCTTCTGTCCGACGAAGAGCGCGGTGTGTTCGGCGTTCGGTCGCTTCGCCAGATACTCGCGCA
>DAIDTM010000006.1 GCA_027457205.1 Anaerolineae bacterium
CCTAGGTCGGGGACAAACGCTTCGCGATCCGGCGGCGTTAGTTCCGAACGGCGACGGGCTGTCTGGAACGACGGGCGCGACGCTCGATCCAATTATGGCGCTGGGTCAAGAAATCGAACTGCAACCCCACGCGTCGGCGCATGTGAGCTTTATCACGTTGGCGGCGAATTCACGCGAAAAAGCATTGGCGTTGGCGCGCCGCTATCGAGACGGGCGCGTGATCGTGCGCGCGTTTGAGCAAGCCCGCGATCGCGCGGAAGCGGAACTGCGCCAACTCGAACTATCGACGACTGACCTGGAATACATCCAACAACTCTTGTCGGTTCTGCTCTATCCGCGCGCAACGCGGCGCGCGGACGCCGCGACCCTCGCGGACAATCGCAAGGGACAACCTGGGTTATGGCCCTTTAGCATCTCCGGTGATCACCCCATTCTTTTGGTGCGGATGGATAAATCGGAAGACCTGGCTTTGGTGCAACAAGTACTCCAGGCGCATGCGTATTGGCGCAAGCGAAACATCAAAATCGACCTGGTCATTCTCAATGAGCAAGGAACGACCTACGGTCAAGAATTGCGTGGACAATTGCAGCGCGTCCTCATCCGACAGAATAGCGAGGATCAATTTAACCGGCGCGGCGGCATTTTTATTCTGTACGCCGATCAACTGAGCGATCCCGACTGCGTGCTGTTGGAAACCGCGGCGCGCGTTGTGCTGGACGGAGCCAAGGGATCACTCGCCCAGCAATTGGGAGAGATGTTCAAACCAGCGACCCAGTTGCCGCCTTTTAATGCAGTGCCGCGCGATGTCAAGCTGGAATCTACGCCACAACTAGCGCGTCCCAGCGATCTCCTCTTTGATAACGAACTAGGTGGATTCAGCACGGATGGACGCGAGTATGTCATCTATCTAAAGCCGGGACAGTGGACGCCAGCGCCGTGGATCAACATCATCGCCAATCCCGATTTTGGATTCACCGTCTCCGAGACCGGCGCGGGCTATACCTGGTTTGGCAACAGCAGCGAAAACCGGCTCACGCCTTGGTCCAACGATCCGGTCACCGATCCGCCGGGTGAGGCGCTCTACTTGCGCGATGAAGAGACGGCGGAGGTCTGGTCGCCAACGCCGCTGCCATGTCGCGCGCCCGCGCCGTACTTGATTCGACATTGCGCGGGTTATTCGGTTTTCGAGCACAACAGTCACGGACTCGTCCAGCGCTTGCGGCTTTTTGCAGCACCCAACGCGCCAGTCAAAGTCGTGCAGCTGCACTTGGAGAATACGTGGAAACGCACGCGACGAATCACCGCGACCTTGTATGTCGAATGGGTGCTGGGCGTCACGCGCGACGCCGCGCAACAATATGTGATCTCCGAATTCGACGGCGAACACGCGGCGCTCTTGGCGCGCAATTGCTACAACACAGAATTTGGCGAGCGCGTCGCGTTCGCGGCGGCGAGCAAGCCGCTGCACGGCTTGACGGCAGATCGCACCGAATTCCTGGGGCGCATGGGAAGCATTAGTCATCCCGCCGCGCTGGACCGCATCGGGCTGGCGAGCGCCGTGGAACCCGGTCTCGACCCGTGCGCCGCGCTGCAACTTCACATCGATCTAAGACCGGGCGAGTCGGAAGAAATCTTTTTCTTGGTTGGCGAGGGCGCGAATCGAGATGAAGCGTTGAAGCTCATCGAGCAACATCAAAAAGCGGAACAGATCGAGACCGTATGGAACCAGGCGAATGAATCCTGGGATAACCTCTTAGGTTCTGTCCAAGTGCAGACGCCCGATGCGGCAATGGACCTTCTGCTGAACCGCTGGCTGCTCTATCAGACGCTGGCGTGCCGGGTGTGGGCGCGCTCGGCGTTTTATCAATCGAGCGGAGCTTTCGGCTTTCGCGATCAGTTGCAGGACGTGATGGCGTTAATGCACGCCGCGCCTCAATTCACGCGCGAACAGATCTTGCTATCCGCGCGGCATCAGTTTGAAGCAGGGGATGTGCTGCACTGGTGGCATCCGCCTTCCGGCCGCGGCGTCCGCACGCGCATTTCCGACGACCTGCTGTGGCTTCCGTTCGTCACGGCGAACTATGTGACGGCGACTGGCGACAAATCGATCC
>DAIDTM010000007.1 GCA_027457205.1 Anaerolineae bacterium
CCTAGGTCGGGGACAAACGCTTCGCGATCCGGCGGCGTTAGTTCCGAACGGCGACGGGCTGTCTGGAACGACGGGCGCGACGCTCGATCCAATTATGGCGCTGGGTCAAGAAATCGAACTGCAACCCCACGCGTCGGCGCAAGTGAGTTTTCTTACATTGGCATCCAGGTCGCGTGAAAAAGCGTTGGAGTTGGCGCGCCGCTATCGAGACGGACGCGTGATCGTGCGCGCGTTTGAGCAAGCCCGCGATCGCGCGGAAGCGGAACTGCGCCAACTCGATCTTACGGCGGTAGACCTGGAACGCATCCAACAACTCTTGGCGGCTCTGCTCTTTCCTTCCGCGGCGATGCGCGCCGAACCAGCCACGCTGGCGGCGAATCGCAAGGGACAGTCGGGGTTGTGGCCCTTTAGTATCTCCGGCGATCATCCCATTCTTCTAGTGCGGATGGACAAATCGGAAGACCTGGTTTTGGTGCAACAGGCACTCCAAGCGCACGCCTACTGGCGCAATCGGCACATCCAGATTGACCTGGTCATTCTCAACCAACAAGGCACGACGTACGGTCAGGAATTGCGCGGACAACTCCAGCGTATCCTCATCGGTCAGAATAGTGAGGACTGGTTTAATCGGCGCGGCGGCATCTTCATTCTGTATGCGGACCAACTGAGCGATCCCGACCGCGTGCTGTTGGAAACCGCGGCGCGCGTCGTGCTCGACGGGTCGAAGGGTTCGCTTGCTGAACAGTTGGAAGCGCTACGCAAGCAACCGACTCGCCTGCCTCCCTTGGTTTCCGCCACTTCCGATTCGAGAGTGGAATCAACCCCACCAGTTGCTCGCCCCAGCGGTCTTCTGTTTGATAACGGACTGGGTGGGTTTAGCGCGGACGGGCGCGAGTATGTCATCTATCATGAGCCAGATCAGTGGACTCCCGCGCCGTGGATCAACGTCATCGCCAATCCTGATTTTGGATTCACCGGCTCCGAGACCGGCGCGGGCTATACCTGGTATGGCAATAGCAGCGAAAACCGGCTCACGCCTTGGTCCAACGATCCGGTCACCGATCCGCCGGGTGAGGCGCTCTACTTGCGCGATGAAGAGACGGCGGAGGTCTGGTCGCCAACGCCGCTGCCATGTCGCGCGCCCGCGCCCTACTTGATTCGACACGGCGCGGGTTATTCAGTTTTCGAGCACAACAGTCACGGACTCGTCCAGCGATTGCGGCTTTTTGCAGCACCCAACGCGCCAGTCAAAGTCGTGCAGCTGCGCTTGGAGAATACGTGGAAGCGCACGCGACGGATCACCGCGACCTTTTATGTCGAATGGGTGCTGGGCGTCACGCGCGACGCCGCGCAACAATATGTGGTCTCCGAATTCGACGGCGAACACGCGGCGCTCTTGGCGCGCAATTGCTATAACACAGAATTTGGCGAGCGTGTCGCGTTCGCGGCGGCGAGCAAGCCGCTGCACGGCTTGACGGCAGATCGCGCCGAGTTCCTGGGGCGGATGGGAAGCGTTAGTCATCCGGCTGCGCTGGACCGCATCGGACTCGCGAGCGTTGTCGAGCCGGGTCTCGACCCGTGCGCCGCGCTGCAACTTCACATCGACCTAAAACCGGGCGAATCGGAGGAAATCTTTTTCTTGGTCGGCGAGGGCGCGAACCGAGATGAAGCGTTGAAGCTCATCGAGCAACATCAGAAACCGGAACAGATCGAGTCCGTATGGAACCGGGCGAATGAATCCTGGGATAACCTCTTAGGTTCTGTCCAAGTGCAGACGCCCGATGCGGCAATGGACCTTCTGCTGAACCGCTGGCTGCTCTATCAGACGCTGGCGTGCCGGGTGTGGGCGCGCTCGGCGTTCTATCAATCGTCCGGCGCGTTTGGCTTTCGCGATCAGTTGCAGGACGTGATGGCGCTCGTCCATGCCGCGCCGCACCTCGCGCGCGAGCATATCCTGCAAGCCGCGCGCTATCAGTTTGAAGCAGGGGATGTGCTGCACTGGTGGCATCCGCCTTCCGGCCGCGGCGTCCGCACGCGCATTTCCGACGACCTGCTGTGGCTTCCGTTCGTCACGGCGAACTATGTGACGGCGACTGGCGACAAATCGATCC
>DAIDTM010000008.1 GCA_027457205.1 Anaerolineae bacterium
CGACGGAATGACTGCCGCCGACCGAATCCGTGACACTGCTCGCGTGCGTGCCGGTCGAAAAACTGAGCGAGCCGGTGGCGGTGGCGGTGTCCGCCGGCACGCCGCCGCGTCCGCCGAGGTTGATGCCGGACAAGCCCAGAAATCCGCTGGGTTGCGACTGGCTCGTGCTCGTCACGTGCGACCACGAGGAGGTGTCGCCAACCGCAACGCCGGAGGTTTCCGCGCTGCCGTCCGTGACCGCGTGCCCGACCGTGTGCGACGCCGAATCGGTATGCGACGCGGAAGTGCTGTGCGATTTGCCGTCCGCGGTCCCGACCGTGTGCCCGGCGGTCTGGCTGTGCGAGATCGAGGTCGTGTCGGTTACGCCGTCCGTGTGCGCCTGCCCGTGCGTGATCGTGTGACCGAGGTTCACCCCTTGCGCGTGCGTGAGCGTCTGCCCCTGGGTGTGCGTCACGGTCGCGTGCTGGGCTTGTCCGAAACTCGTGCCTGCCATCTGTCCGAACGCGCCGGAGAGGATCAGCGGCACGCCCAGTCCGAGGTTGAGGCTCTTGATGCCGCGTTCCATGCTCGCCCAGCGCGATGCTTCGCGCGCGGTGCGCGCCTGCAGCGCGAGGATTTGCTGCGACGCGACGCGATACGCCATCACGACATTCAGGAACTCTTCGCCGAGGAGCGCCATGCCGCGATACAGGAGTTCGTTCTGTTCCAGCGTGTATTCGTCCGGCGCTTGTCCGGGTTTCTGCCCGCCCATCTGCGCGATGGTCTGTCCGACGCGGCTGGGATCGGGATGCCCCAGTCCGACCAGTCCGAAGCGCATCTCCGCGAACGCCTGCCGAATCCACTCCACCTCGTCCAGGGTGAGGTTCTTGAGCCGCGATTGTTCGAAGTTCGCCATGGTCGAGCGCAGCGCGCCGAGCGCGCGTTCGGCTTTGGCGTCCGCCGCTTCGCGCGACCCCTCGTCGTAGCCGATCACGCCGTAACATTGGGTGATGCCCAGAAAGGTCGGCTGGAACATGCCGGCGACGAGATAGACGAAATCGACCTCGGCGTTGTAGAGTCCGCGCAGCGCCATCCGCATCTTGTCGAGGATGGCGAGCTGCTCGCGCGCCTCCAGCGGGACGAAATCGAGCGCGAGCAGTTTGACGACCTTGTGCCCGGTGTAGGTCTTGCCGTTCTCGTCTTCGGCGAGCTGAAAGTAGTACGAGTCGAACACGCTGCGCTGGCCGGGGATCGGCGAGGGATGATAGACCAGATCGGACGTCACGATCTGGAGCGATGGATTCGACGCATCCGCAACCGGACTCGCGGGCGCAAACCAGTTCGTCAGGTGGGTTTGCAGCGGTCTCAGAAAGTCGAGCATTTACGTGCGTCTCCTGAGCGCGGTGAGAATCTCCGCGGTGTTCTTGCGCGCGTGGAAGAGTGACAGTGGGTTGATGAGCACGCGCTGGACGAGATACGACAGGTGCGCGAGCGGCAGCACGTACCAGATGCCGAACATCCCGATCGTGACGAACAGATCGCGCGTTTGTGCGATGGCGGCTTGGGCACTTCCGACCGAGCCGACCATGCTCGCCCAGTCCTGGGGACTGGCGGCGCCCATCGCCGCGAGCAGGAGCTTGAAGCCGAGGAGCGCGAGCGCGTACCCCAGGAGCGTGCCCTTGACGCGCCACAGGAGCGGTTCGAGTTCGGCGGGCAAGAGGAAGAGCGCGACGACCGAAGCCGTCCAGACGACGGCGAGCAGGAAGGGGATCGGTTCGCCATAGGTCAGCCCGGCGAGCAGTCCGAAGAACAAGGCGGCGAGCGTGAACAGCCGCACCGCAACACCGGAGGTTGCCGGCGGCGCAGGACGCCCGCCGATGCGACTCGGCGCGGCGCTGATCGCGTGGATCGAGAGCGCGTCGAACACGAACAGGATCAGGAGCCCCGCCGCGAGTACGAACCACAACCACAGGTGGTCCACGAACGCATAGAGGAGCCAGAGCAGTCCGTTGAGCGTTAGGATCGGAAGGCGCGTCAGAAAGGTCAAAGGTGGCATGATTTCAATGAGCCAATGAACCAATGTGCCAACACTTGCACCGCACGCAAGTGCAGGTGTGAACCAAATTTGGCTCATTGGGAATTGGCTCATTGGTTCATTTCATTTCGTCAGTGTTTGATCGCGGAAGTAGGTCGTGAGTTCTTTCGGAAACGGCAGCGACCATTGGAGCGTACC
>DAIDTM010000009.1 GCA_027457205.1 Anaerolineae bacterium
CGTCGGCGTAGCGGTTGGCGTCATCGTCGGCGTGCTGGTTGCGGTCGGCGTCGGCGATTTGGCAAGCGCGGCAACCACGAGGGGACGAACCTCCATGCCAATAATGACCAACGCGCCGAGCAGGCAGCCCAGCGCGGTGCCGGAAACCACCGCGACGGAGATTTCCAAGCGAGTTCGGGGGTTGAGCTTCACAGCGCGGGATTATAGCACAAAAGGGATAATACGCAATCCGAACGAGTCAGTCTCCCGCCGGTTGCAAACCTGCGGGAGACTGGCGGTAGGAATAGAAAACCAGCCCGCACAGGGCTGGTTTCTGCTTGCGCGTTTTTTGAGGTTGTGTTTACTGCGTTACCGCCAGTCGTTCAAATGCCCAATCGACCGGCTGAACGTTGCTGATCAACTTGACCTTCCCGGATCCATCTGCGTTCATTTTCCAGATACCCCAATTGCCGTCTTCCGGCGAGCGATAGAAAATCGTGCTGCCATCCGGCGACCACGCCGCGCCCACGTGCGGCGCTGTGCCGGACGTGAGTTGCTTTTTGCCGGTGCCGTCCGCGTTGACGATGAACAATTGTTTGATGCTATCGACATCGGCTTGGTACACAATCTTGGTACTATCCGGCGACCAAGCCGGATTCGTCCCCAGTTCTTTGGCGATCATCGTGCCGGCATCGCCGCCGAGCGAACCCGCGATCAGAATTCCGCAATCGCTGCCCCGGCAGTCGGAGAAGGCGATCCGCTGATCGTTAGGCGACCAGGAAGGCATCGATCCGCCGTTGACGATGATGCGGCGCTGGCTTCCATCGACCGAAACCGCGTCGATGTTGACGTTCCCTTTTTGATTCGGGTTCGGCTTGGAAGAAAACGCGATCCACTTGCCGTCGTGCGACCACGCGAGATACTTGGCGTTGCTCTCGCCCAGAATCTTGTGCGGATTCGTTCCATCGGCGTTCGCGATGTAGATGCCGTCCGTCCAATGATAGTACGCGATCAGCGTTCCATCCGGCGAGAATGCCGGCGACGAGGCGATCGGAATGGTCTGCTTGGCGTTGCTGCCGTCGCCATTCATGATCCAGATCGAATGTCCTTCGGGCGAATCGCCGGTGTAAACGCTGAACGCGATCTTGAGATTCGCCGTCGCTGCTGACGCCGAACTAGGCGTCGAACCGGGCGGGACCGCGATGCCGACTTTTTGCGCCGGCGACGCGCCAGGTCCGAGGAAGAAATACCACCCGCCCACTCCCGCCAACGCAAGGCACAGCAGGACGAGACAGCCCGCCAACACGCCCAGCAGCAACGGGGTGCGTTTCGGCTGAGACGGCGCGCCGGGCTTTTTGCCTTTCTTGCCGACATCCGGCATGTTCTCAAACATAGACATGATAACCTCCTTGTTGGTCCTCCCGCCGGGTGTCAACCGGTGAGAGGAGACGCGAATGTTTAATGCTTCGGCGCGCCTTCATCCCACGGCATCTGCGCGCGCTCGGCTGCCGGCGATTTCTTGACGACCTTTATGCGCGCGGGACGCGCGGCAGGCGTCGCTGCGCCCGGCGCGCTGGCGGCGGATGCCGCGCCGGTCAACTTGACGCGGCTGGGTTTCGCTTTTTGCGGCGCGGGCAATTGCGGGATTTGTAGACCGCGCTCGCGCGCGAGCCGCACCGCGGCGGGCGCAAAGAAGAGCGCGAGCAAGAGCGCCAGCGCGATCACGAACAGCAGCCACGAAATCCCCTGAGGCGCGACTTGGGGGATAACGCCGCCGGGATTGTACGTTGATTGGGTCACGCCGCCCGGCGCGCTGACGACGATGTTGCGCTTGACGCCATCGCGCAGCGCGATCGGCGTGATATAAGAAAGCCGATATTCGTTTTGGATCTTGTACGAGAGTTGCTGGTACAGTCCGCTCAACTGACTGGCGTCCGGCGCGTACGCGTACGTGCCGTAGGACGCGGCGGCAATTTGCTTGAGCGCGGATTCGTCGATGCCATCCTGGCTGCCGTAACCCGCGCCTTTCGCGCCCAGCCCAATGGTATAGACCGAGTAGTCAGCGCCCTGAAGTTGTTGCAGCAGCGCGTCGAGATTCAGTTTGCTGGCATTGTCCATCCCATCGGTCACGACGATGATCGCCTTGCGCCCTTGCACGTTCTCGAAATACTTGCCGGCGCGCGCGAGCGTATCGTACAGCGCGGTGTTGCCGCGCGGATAGATTTTCTGGATCGCCGCGAGCAGCGCTTGCTTGTCGTCCGTCAGTGGTTGCAGCGTGTCGATCTCCGTGTCGAATTGGATCAGCGCGGTGCGGTCGCCCGGACGCATCAAGTTGACAAACGTTGCCGCGGCTTGCTTCGCGCCGTCCATCTTGTTCGCGAATGCCATGCTGCCCGTGCGGTCGATCACCAGCACCGTGTTGACCGGACCCTCCTCGCCCGCGCGCGTCGGAGTGATGAGCTGCATCGGTTGTCCATTCTCGGTCAGCCGAAACGAATTGGGATCCGCGTTTCGCACCGGGTTGCCCGCTGCGTCCGTCACGGACACGTACACGTCGATCTGTGGAAAGTGCGATTGGTCGACCTGTGTGACGGTGATATTGGTCGGTCCTTGCGCGCTGACGCCGACGACCGCGAGCAGACCCAGCGCAAACGCGAGCGCACATGCTGAAATCGTTTTTCTCATTTCATGCCTCCATTTCCTCCCCTGTTCGCTGATCGTGCGAACGGGGGAGGTTGCAAATCATCACGGGCATTGTTGAATTCGATTCCGATTTAATTCCCGTCATGGGATGATTTGCAATATAGGGTGGGGGTCAATGCTTTTCGTGATACACCAACTCGGTATTGCCGATGCGAATCATCGCGTTGTTCGTCAGCCGCGCCAGTTCCACTTTGCGACCATTGACGAACGTACCCTTGCCCACGCTCATATCCTCGATCACAAAGTGCGTGCCCGCGCCCTTCAGCCGCGCGTGCTGCGGTGCCATATCCGGATCGGGCAGCGCGATGTCCGCTTTGAAATCATTGCTGCCGATGATCGCCGCCGGTCCGTGCTCCGGCAGGAACTTGTCGAGGATGAACTCGGTGCCTTTGAGTTTTCCGCTCGCGACCTCGATCCACGCGCGCGAGAGGATCACGACGATCAGCGCGATGAACACACCCACCGACGCGCCGAGCACGATCAGCCCCAGCATTTTGCCGAGGAGGGTGACGCCGAACGCGGCTTGCAAAATGTAGACGACGATGCCGCCGACAAATCCGCCGATCACGCCGCCGACCGCGCCCTTCCACATTTGCGTCCCGGTGGTGACTCCTTCCGACAGACCGATCAGCAAGCCGAACAGCGCCCAGCCGAGCGCGCGTCCTATCAACTCGCCGCCGGTGAGCTGGAAGATGAACTCACCCAGCGGCAAGCCGAGCGCGCCGGCAACCAGACCGACGCCGCCGGCGATGCCGCCCGCGCGCAGCGCATGAAACCACGACTGCCCCAGCAGTCCTTCGCTCGCGCCGATCAAGAGTCCGATGCACAAGCCGATGACGCCGCCGAGCAGCATATCGCTGAGGTAGACGTTCGAGACGGGGAATCCAAACGTATC
>DAIDTM010000010.1 GCA_027457205.1 Anaerolineae bacterium
TCAGTAGGGTGTCGAGACGCTTATTCAGCGCGTAGACAGCGGCGGTCAAACCTGCCGGTACCCCGCCGACGATAATCAAGTCGAACATGGTATCCTCCGATTCTCTTCATTGAGTCACACCCGATCACGCTTTCGGCTGTCATTTTGAGCGGAGCACGTCAGCGCTACTTCTTTCCGCGCCGGACGGGTTTCTTGGTTTTCTTCTTCGGCTGGGCTGCCTTTGCCACCGCCGCGGTGATCTTCTTCGACGGTTTGGGCGGCTGGCTGCCTTTCGGCAATTCGATGTAGCCGGTCGCCATCGCGTCCTGCACCATGCCGCGCGCGCGCATGATCAGTTTCTTGGCGTACGTGTACTCCTGCTCGAAGGTCACGTTGGTGAACTTGGCGATGCCTTGCTCGATAGCTTTCATTGCGACGGCAGCCGCTTCACGCGGAAAAACGTCCACGTCGTCCATCGTCGGCATAATGTAATCCGGCGACAGACCTTTTTCTTCTGCCATCTTCGCCATCTCGACCGCCGCGGCGACGCACATCTCGTCCGTGATCGTCTTGGCGCGCACGTCGAGTGTGCCGCGGAAAATGCCAGGGAAACCAAGCGAGTTGTTGACTTGATTCGGAAAATCGGAGCGACCGGTCGCGACGACGACTGCCCCGGCTTCCTTTGCCTCCCAGGGCCACATCTCCGGGACCGGGTTGGCGCAGAGGAAGACGATTGAGTCTTTCGCCATCTTCGCGACCCATTCCTTCTGGATGACATCAGGACCGGATTTGGACAGCGCGATGCAGACGTCGGCGCCTTCCATCGCCTCAGCGATGCCGCCTTCGCGTTCGTCCGCGTTGGTGATGTTGCATAATTTCCATTTGTCGACGAACTCGGCTTTACGCATCTCGATGTCGGCGCGCCCGGGGTGGAGAATGCCCTTGGTGTCCACCATTGTGCATCGCGCGGGTGTCGCGCCGTACGCAAACACGAGACGGCTGATCGCGACGTTCGCCGCGCCGCAGCCGATGAACGCAATGCGGGCATCGCTCATTTTCTTGCCGACGACTTTGAGCGCGTTGATCAAGCCGGCGAGCGTCACGGTCGCGGTGCCTTGCTGGTCGTCGTGCCAGATCGGAATTTCGCACTCGGCGCGCAGCGTGTCGAGAATACGGAAACACTTGGGCTGCGAGATGTCTTCCAGGTTCACGCCGCCGATCGCGGGCTGGAGCAGTTTGACGGTGCGGATGATCTCGTCCGGGTCTTTGGTGTCGAGCGTGATGGCGACGCCGTCCACGCCGCCGAGGTACTTGTAGAGCAGCGCCTTGCCTTCCATCACCGGCAAGCCGGCTTTGGGACCGATGTCGCCCAGACCCAGGACGCGCGTGCAGTCGCTGATGACGGCGACGGTGTTCCACTTGTTGGTGTGTTGGTACACCAACTCGGGGTCTTTCTCGATCGCCCGGCACGGCGCGGCGACGCCGGGCGTGTACCAGATCGCAAAATCGTTGAAATCGCGGACACAGCATTTCAGCGCTGTTTCAACTTTGCCGCGGTAGAATGGATGCAGTTCCATCGCATCCGCTGAAGGCTTCTTCGCCTTTGCCAAGAGTTCTTCTTTGGTCAATTGCGGTGCCATTGGAATCACTCTCCTTTGAGTGCGAACTCCAGTGGAAAGTGGACCGTGGGTAGTGATGAGAATCCGCCCTCTATCCACTTACCACTGATCACTACACACTGAGGTACGCGTCCGCGTAAATCACCTTGTTCAGCAAAATCTGAATCGTCTTCCAGATCGCGACCTGCGCGGAGTCATTCATGTCTACGTCGTCGGGCGTCACTTCTTCACCCGCGGCGGTGCGATCGTGCAGCGTCAAGAGCAATTTGCCGACTGCCGTCGATTCGTCGCGGTCCTCGACGATGCGGATGAATTCTTTCAAATTGTGATCGAGCGGGTAGGCGATTGCCATGTCAAAGCCGACCGCCATCAGCATCACCATGTAGGTGCGATTGATGAGCGGACGCAATTCCGGCGGTACCTGGTTCGACACATTCGACAAGCCGGCGTTCGTGAGGAGCGGCAGACCGGATTGCTTCAAAATGCGGACCGCTTCGACGCACTGCGGCACGTATTCCTGGCAGCCCTTGACGGTCAGCACGAGCGGATCGACGATGAGGTGATCGAGCGGCAGTCCGACTTCTTCCATGCGCGGCACAAGTTTTTCGAGCGCGAGCGACACGCGCGCCTCCGCGCTCACGGGAATGCCTTCCTTCGCCATCGTCAAGCCGATGAGTTTCGCGCCGTACTCCACCGCGACCGGCGGCACGGCTTCCAGCCGTTCGGCTTCGGCAGACGTGGAGTTGATGATCGCCTTGCCGCGCGGAATTTTTTTCAAGCCGGCTTTGATCGCTTCGAGGTTCGTCGTATCGAGCGAAAGCGTGAAATCGTTCCCGACAGCTTCCTGCACGGCTTCGATGAGCCACGGGACGACTTCAGTCCCGGCTTTTTTCTGCGGACCCACGTTCAGGTCGAGCGCCGCCGCGCCGTTCTGCACCTGCCGGCGCGCCAGATCGACGAAGAACGCGCCGTCGCGACTCGCAATGGCATCCTTCACTTTGGGCGAGATGATGTGAATGTTCTCACCGATAATGTACATTTGCTCCTCCTTTGGAGTGAATTCTCAATTGTTCGCGTATCACGTATCACGCATCACGCAACACGATTCACGTGATTCGTGATACGTGTTGCGTGAAAATCGTCATGCACCCTTCGGCAAGCCGCCGAACCATTTGTTGAACGTGTAATGCATCTTGTGTCCGAACCCTTGCGGCTGTAGGTACATGAACGGACAGACGCCGTAGACCGTCGCAATGTTGTGCTCCTTGCAGAATTGAACCGCCGCTGGCGATACCGCGCCTGGTCCCGCTCCTTTGTGCATCCACACGCGCGGGATGCCGAGCGCGGCGACCTCGCGTACGACTTGATCGGTCACGTGCGGCGGCACAGCAAGCAGCACGCCGTCGGGCTTGGTTGGCAAATCGCGCAGACTGGCGTAGCACGTGACGCCGGCGATGTCGCGCGCGTTGGGGTTGACGGCATAAGTATCATAGCCGCGCTTGTTGAACTCGTTGTACAGCGTGCGACCCCAGCCCTTTTCATCGCGAGTCACGCCGATGATCGCAATGTGTTTTTGAGCGAGAAAGTCTTGAATCAGGTTTTGCATGTCGGTACTCCTGAAACGTAATCCGTGATCCGTGATTTCACGAGTCACGCATCACGCTTTATCAATCGTACGCTTCCACAGCTTGTCAAACACTTCCTCCAGCGCCGGTCCCAACTTTGCTGGGTCATCCGTCTTCTCCGGCTCGTTCTGAAACACAGCGAACGGAACGCGGCGACCTTTGATGTCGATCACGCCGTCACTCTTGCCGCCGGCGAGTTTGTCCCAGTCGTTTGTCTTGTAGTACGATTCCATCTTGGCGTCAGGGAGCGAGTGATAGAGAATCGAATCTTCTTGACCGGGTCGCGCTCTCCGCTGATTGCGCCGCAGTGATTCCTCGTACGATACGCTGATGTAGGCGATCACGGCGCGCGTCAGGATTTCGTCCGACAAATACGCGAATGCTTCCCCAAATCCGTTCGCGCCGCCGCGCGCAAACTCGATGATGACGGTTCGCTGGTCGAGGTAATGCGCGTCGCGCGCCAATCGCTTGGCGAACTCGAGGTTCATCTTTTCGATGTAGAGGTCCCAGATGAACGGGTCAAGAAAATAATAGTCGGACGTCGTGTTCAGGCGCGGCTTGCCGTGCTTGCTGCGAATGTCGTCGTCTTCAAATGTCTGCCACACCCAGACGAAATCATCGATCTCATCGAACGGCGCGATGTGTAGTCTGGCACGGCGTTCGTCGTCCGCAAGTTTCTTGAGATAATCGATGACCTCGCTCTTGCCCGCCGCTGGGCGACCGATGAGTATGATGACTGGGAATGTATTTGTCACTTGTTCTGCTAATGTTGATCTTTTAGTTGACGGGCTAATTCTCGCAACCTAGGTGTCATCAACCCGAGTTTTTCGATACAAAGTTCACGCACTGCTTCTCCGAATGGTGTCCTACTGTATCTTACGATTTGCTCAGCCGGCGCACTCCACAGCTGCATGACGTTGTCTACAGTAGCTTGAATATATTCTGTTTTCAGGATGCCGAGAGCGAGGAGGCGCGAGATCGCGTTGAGTCTCGCGCTTCCACCCAAAGCTTCACCCATTGTTCGTATCATAGGCGGGCTTAGTGAATCTTTGGTCGAAATTAGAATGCTCCAACATTCAAAGTCCAACGAATCAGTAACGCGCTGTACCGCGGATAATCTCAGAAAGTTAACTGCCTTGGTCGCCTCAGTTATCGCCTCGCCGATTTGGCGCACCGCAGTATCTGGATTGTTGTCTGGATCATACTTATTCACTCGAACATTCGCGACATCGAACAACAATGGGGCGTCATCAGACCTGAACAGAATTACTTCTTCTGGCAATCGCGCCGCATGGGCTAATCCAACCTCGTACATTACGTTCCCATTGCGTATTGCCCTGCCGTTTATCTCAGTGTAAGCGGTCACATCTGCAAAGATCAAACGGCAATTCGAAATATTGCCAAGTATTTCGGTAAGAATGGAATCGCTAACTTTCCGCACGTCAACGCGATACGGCTGTAAAGGAACTCCGTTTACTTGAACAGCACCTATCCCTCGCGCGATCACTTTTTCCCAACGAGCGTCGAATTGTTTGTCGAAACTCATGGCGACAAAGACTTTGTCTTCTCGCGGAAATGGGGGGAATAGATTAAAGTAATCGAGGGGATACATATATCGCCTTTCTCGAGTGCTTCTCGCCTACTGCGCCTCTTGCCCCTCCAACACCTTCTCCACGCTCGGGAACTGCGTCATGTCCGTGTGCGGCAGGAACAGCGCCGCCATAAACTGCTCCGTGAACGCGTTGTCCGCCGCGAGTTCGATATACGTCATCTTCTTCGCGATCTCGGCAATCTCTTCACGCGCGTCGCGCCGTAGCAGCGCCATGTACGCGCCGCGCGCCGCCGTGTTGCCGAGAAACTTGAAGCGGTCCCACGGCAAGTCCGGCAGCAAGCCCATCTCGATTGCTTTCTCGATATTGAGGTACTGCCCGAACGAACCGCCGATCAGCATTTGCTCGACATCGTTCATCGTCATGCCGACGCTCTGCGCCAGCATCACATAGCCCGCGTAGATCGCGGCTTTCGCGCGCAGCAGGTTGTCAATGTCCGGCTTGGTGATGACAATGTCTTTGCCGGTCTCTGTCTCGTTTGCCCACGCGATGACGTACTCCGCGCCGTGCTCGCCTTGCCGCACACGCTGGGTCGGCAGCGAAAGGTTGACGCTGCCCGCTTTGTCGGTCACGCCGGTGATGAACATTTCGGCGATGAGACTGATCAGCCCCGAGCCGCACAAGCCGCGCGGCTTGCCGCCGCCAATGACGCGGATCGTCGGCTCGTACGTTTTCGCGTTGATCCACACTTCTTCGATCGCGCCAGTCGTCGCGCGCATCCCGGCGTAGACGCCTGCGCCTTCAAACGCCGGTCCCGCGCTGCACGCGCAGCTGACCAGCCACTCGCGTGTGCCCATCACCATCTCGCCGTTCGTACCGATGTCGAGGAACAATGTGACCGTATCGGACGCGTGTGTGCCCGAGGACAGCACGCCCGCCGTAATATCTGCGCCCATAAAACTTGCCACGCCGGGCAGGCAATCGATCGGCGCGAGCGGATGGATATTCAGATTCAATTCCTGCGCCAGCGCCTGCGGCGGATGATTCACCGTCGTGATGTACGGCGTCAGTCGGATTTGCTCCGGCGGCAAGCCGAGCAGGATGTGGATCATCGTGCTATTGCCGACGATTGCCATCTTGTAAATTTGCTTCGGATCGATCTTGCGGCGCATCGTCGTGCGCTGGATCAATTTGTTGATCGTCTCCGCGACCAGGGTTTGCAGCTCGACCAGCCCGTTGCCTTTGGACGCGTAGACGATGCGCGAGATCACGTCCTCGCCGCGCTTGAGCTGTCCGTTGTAATCCGCCGCGGTTTCGATCACTTCGCCGCTCAACAGATCGACGAGGTAGACCGTCACCGTCGTCGTGCCGATGTCCACTGCCGCGCCGAAGAGATTTGTCGTTTGATCACCCGGCAGCACATCGATCAGACGCGGGCACTCGCCGCCCCGGTCGATCACGGCGGTCACGCGCCAATCGGCGCGGCGCAGCATCTGCGCGAGCGTTCGCAGCATCGGTAGCGGCGCGTACAGCCCACGAATGTCGCAGCATTTCGCCAGCTCGCGTTCCAGACGGGCGAGGTCGTCGGTGTTATCGGAAATGCTCGGCGGCTCGACCTCGACAAAATATTTTAGCACGGTCTGGTGCGCGCGCCAATCGTAATCGAACGGAACACTGACCTTAGCCGCCGTCTTTTCGGTTGTGAGGTGGCGCGTGATTTCTTCCTGCGGCGGAACGAAAACTTCCAGGTCACCTTCGACGACGGTCTGGCACGCGAGCGCGTAACCTGCTTCCAAGTCTGCCGCGCTCAAGCGCATCGTGGAGCGCCGCCGCGCGTTGCCGTTCTCGACGACGACCGCGCACCGTCCGCAGCGACCCTGACCTCCGCAGGGAACGTTGATGTCGATGCCGGCGGCTTCAGCCGCATCGGTAATCAGCGCGCCGTGATCGATCTCCACCGTTTTGTCGATGGGTTTGAAATGAATCTTTTGCGTAGCGATGTTAGAACCTCGGATATCAGACGACAGACAACAGACTACAGACCGCAGAAATCAAGTCTGTCGTCTGTTGTCTGTGATCTGCAATCTCTTATTCAAACGATGCTTCGATCGCGCGCCTCGCGCTGGCAGCGGCTTCGTCTTCCTGCTGCATCCACGCCGACGGTCGCATGTTGCCGCGACCGACGATCAAGCGCATCGCCGCGCGCACATCGACGTGTTCGGGACACGAGTTGATGCAGCGCGGATCGCGGCAATCGAGACAGCGCGTCGCGCTCACCAGAACACTCTGCAAGTTGCCGAGATGGGGAGCGTACATCTCGTGCTCACTTTCTGAACAGACGGAAGGCGAGGGACGGATGACCAAAAACCTGCGTCCGCCCTTCGTCATCGGTCTTCCGTCACGGTTTTAGTTTCAGATACGCCGGCACATCTACCGCTTCGCGCGGACCCACTTCGACTTGCCAGCCCGCGAGCGATTCTTCGACCTCGCCCATCAACACCGCGACCGCGCCCGGCAAGACGATGCGCTTTTTGCTGATCTTGGACTCGACGTTCGTCGTCTTGACAGCTTTGGCGATGCGGTCGGCGTCGAATTTGCCGGCTGCCCACGCGGTCAACACGCTCATCCCTTCGGCGTCCGCGACGAGCAACCACGCCGGCAACCCCGCGCCTTCAACCTCGTTCGAGATGGAGAAGTACGTGATCGAGAAGTTCGTCGTGACGAGGACGGGCGATTCTGGTTTGGGGCTGTTGATCTCGTACAGACCCGGCTGCACCTGGATCGGTTTTTGGGGATCGGTGTAAATATTCTGGCGCAAGACCAGCAGCGCGTACGCGCGCGCCGGCGTGAAATAATCCAGGACGATAAAACCGGCGTACTTGCCAATGTGCTGCGCGGCAAGCACCGGCTCTTCGTCCGGCGACGACACACCTTCGCCGGGGAAGGCGATGATCGGGTAGCCGAGCAGGCGGAAATTCTTTTTGATCGCGAGCCGGCGGATCTGCGTCGCGAGCGTCAAGGTATCGAGGAAACCGCGCGCGCCGGGATCAAGCACGAGGTCTTCCACGCCGGCGGCTTTCGCTTGCTCCGCCAGGTTCGCCAGCGTTTCCAGATTGCCGTCGCTTTTGATCGCGAGCGCGGCTTTGAATTTCTTGGCGAGCGCCGCCAGCGCGGCAACATTCGACGCGTAGGCAGCGTAGAGCAGCGGCACCGCGCCGTTCATTTTGCCCAGTGCGGCTTCGAACGCGGCAGCATCCTTCGCAATCAGAATCAGCGGAAAGTTCGTCGCGCCGCGCACCGCTTCGACCGCCGTGGCGAATTTCGCGGCGTCGCCGGAGGCATTCTCAATCGCCAGTCCGTCGAGGTGCAGCTTGATGCCGACGTAATCGACGTTGAACGCGTCCAGTTCTTTCGCGCTCGCGGCGAGCGCCGCGGGCGCGTCGGTATCTTTGAGCCGGACGAACAGCGGCGCAGGATGATAAAAAGTCTTCTCGTGGCGGAACAGCACGATTTCATTTCCGGCGTCCGCCTTGCGTCCATCCGTCGAGAGCGTGATTAACCGCACGGGCGGCTGCGACGCGGCTTCGAGCTGCTGCTTGGACGTTTCGCTGACGTACGGACACGCCGAAAGTTCAGCTTGCTTGGCGGCGAGCTTCATCGCGAAGGCGAGGCAGGTAGGGAAACCGCATTCCTTGCAGTTCGTCTGCGGCAAAAGTTTGTAAATCTGTAATCCGGTTAACGCCATTGTTTCCTCCAGTAGCCAGTCGTCAGTAGCCAGTAGCCAGACTCACATCTGACGACTGTTTACTGACTACTGATGAC
>DAIDTM010000011.1 GCA_027457205.1 Anaerolineae bacterium
CGGCGAACCTCTTGATCGGCGGCGCGCTGACGATTGCGCTGGAAGCCGCGCGCGAATCGCGCTACGTGCCGCTGCGGACGCGCGCGGGAAAAATCCTGGAAGAGGAACGCTTTCACTGGCTGCACGGCGAGGGCTGGTTCAAGCGGCTTGCAGGCAGCAAAGAAAGCGTCGATTTAACGACGCGCGTCGAAGAAATCTTGCCGCAAGCGTTATGCTGGCTGGGTCGCGCGCAAGACGATTGGCTCGCGCGCGAAAACATTCTCGACGCGGGCGCGGATGAGTTGCGGGCGCGGTTTTTGGATCGCGCCGCGCCGTTGATCGGCAAGATGCACGGCACGCGCTTGGCGCGTATCGAGAATGGCGGCTGGCAGTACGGCGGCGCGCTGCCGTGGGCGCGGTTTGATCCGGCGACGCGGCGGGTAGAATTGGGACGCGGATGAACGCGGAGAAACGCGGAGAGGAAACCGAGAGACAAGTCGCCTGCCCGTTCTGCGGTTCAATCGACACGGAAATGATCGCGCTGTTCGGCATGCAGATGATGACGTCGCAGTACTATTGCCGCCACTGTCGCAGCGCGTTCGAAGCGGTCAAGTGGGAAGAATCCAAGTCAAAATCCGAATGACGAAACTGATGACCATGCGCGACGCGATCGCGCAATTCGTGCCGAGCGGCAGCAGCGTCGTGATGGGCGCGGCGCTCGAATCGCTTATCCCGTTCGCCGCGGGACACGAGACCATCCGCCAGCGCGTGCGCGACCTCACGCTTGTCGGTCCTATTTCGGACATTCTGTTCGATCAACTGATCGGCGCAGGATGCGCCAAGAAGATACTTGCGGCGTGGGTCGGGAACGTCAGCGCGGGACTGGGACACAACTATCGCCGCGCGCAAGAGCAGGGGATTCCGCATCGGCTGGAAGTTTGGGATCACAGCAATTTTTCGATTGCGATGGCGTTGCTTGCCGGCGGGATGGGCGCGCCGTACATCCCGACGTATTCGCTGCTCGGCAGCGATTTGCCGAAAACGAATCCATCGTTCAAACAAGCCGCGTCGCTATTTGGCGGCGAACAGACGCTGCTGGTTCCCGCGCTGCGACCGGATGTGGCAATCCTGCACGTACAGCGTTCTGACGCGAATGGCAACGCGCACGCGTGGGGCAATCTCGGCATCAGCGAGGAAGCCGCGCTCGCGTCTACGCGCGTCATCATCGTCGCGGAAGAAATCGTGCCGCGCGAGTTGATCGTCAGCGATCCGAACCGCGTCCTCGCGCCGAGCTTCAAGGTGTGCGCTGTCGTGCACGAGCCGGGCGGCGCGCATCCATCGCCGGTGCAGGGACACTACAATCGCGATCACGCGTTCTACCACGAGTACCATCGCGCGACGCGAACAGTGGAAGGAAATGATCGGTGGTTGGGTGGTTGGGTGGTTGGGGTGACCAATCGCGCAGAGTATTTGAAAAAGTTGGGCGATGAGCGGTGGCGCGCGTTGCAGTTGAAAGAACACCGCTACGCCGCGCCGGTGGATTACGGATATTGAGATGTATATCCCCAAAGATTTTCTTGTCGATGACCGCGCGGAATTGCTGCGGTTCATGCGCGCGAACGTGTTCGCGATCATCGTTTCAGATGACGGAGGGTCGCCCCTCGCGACGCACCTGCCCGTTGTGCTTGCCAGCGAAGAGCCGCTGATGCTGTGGAGTCACATCGCGTTGGCGAATCCGCAGTGGAAGACTTTCGACGCCAGCCGCGAGGTACTCGTCATCTTTCAGGGACCGCACGCGTTTATCTCGCCATCGTACTATGACACCAGACAGAGTGTGCCGACCTGGAATTATACTGCCGTGCACGCTTATGGCACATCCAAGATTCTGCCAGATGATCGATCGAAGCTGGCGGTCTTGACCGCGACATTTCAAATCACAGAACCGCAAGCCCAGCCGCAGTGGGACGAAGCGCCTATGGAATATCGGGAGAGGTTGCTTGCCGGAATGGTCGCGTTTGAAATCGTGGTGACGCGGCTAGAAGGTAAATACAAGTTGAGTCAGAACCGCGCGCGCGATGAGCAGGCGCGAGTTGCTGCGGCGTTATCGAAAGACCACGATACGCTCATCGCGGGTGTTGGGAAGATGATGAACAGAAACTTGAGAATCAGTTGATTCTCCAAAACTATCGTGAATAGAAGGAGAAATAAAATGGCTATTCGTCACGCGCAAGCGGAGTGGAAAGGGACCTTACGCGAAGGTTCGGGCACGATGAAGTTCGGCAAGTTCGAGGGACCGTTCACCTACGCGTCGCGTTTCGAGTCCGGCGAAGGTACGAATCCGGAAGAGCTGCTCGGCGCGGCGCACGCGGGATGCTATTCGATGTTCCTGTCGGCGCTGCTCACCAAAGCCGGCTTCAAGCCCACGCGCATTCAGACAACGGCAACTGTCCATCTCGAAGACGGACCGACGATCAAGACGATTGAACTCAAGACCGAGGCGCAGGTTCCGAATCTGGACAACGCTAAACTTCAGGAACTGGCGGTGGAAGCCAAAGCCGCGTGTCCGGTGTCCAAAGCGCTGGCAAGCGTGGACATCAAATTGCACGCGACGCTGGTCAAGTGACATGAGGAGCCGGCAGTGAAAATGCTGATTGGCGGCGAGTTGGTCGCCGCCGAATCGAAAGAAGAGTATCCGGTTTACAATCCCGCGAACGGCGAAATCGTCGATACCGCGCCCAAAGGCGACGCGCGCGATGTACAGCGCGCGGTCGACGCGGCAGAGCGCGCGTTCCCAAAATGGTGGCAGACGCCTGGCGCGAAGCGCGGCGAACTCGTCGGCGAGGGCGCGCGTAAAATCCGCGAGCACGAAGACGAACTCGCGCGCATCCTGACGCTAGAGCAGGGCAAGCCGCTGATGGAATCCGTGCGCGAGATTCGCCGATTCGTCCACACGATAAAACACTACGCGGGGCTGGGGAAAAACTTGCGCGGCGGCTACGTGCCGAATCTCGACGAGGGCAAGTACGGCATCATCTTGAAACGACCGATTGGCGTCGTCGCCGCAATCGTGCCGTGGAATTTCCCGGTGTCGCTGATGGGCAACAAGATCGGTCCCGCGCTCGTCGCCGGCAACGCGGTCATCGTCAAGCCGGCGAGCACGACGCCGCTCACCGATTTGCGCGTGATTCAATTGCTGAACGAAGCCGGGTTGCCGCCGGGTGTGCTGAATATCATCACCGGTCCGGGCGGTACCGTCGGCGATGCGATTCTGGCGCATCCGAAGATTCGCAAGATCGGATTCACCGGCGCGACGGTGACCGGGCGGCACGTGATGGAGGTCGCCGCGCAGACGATCAAGCGCGTCACGCTCGAACTCGGCGGCAGCGATCCAATGATCGTCTGCGATGACGCGAACATCGACGAAGCCGTGAGCGCGGCGTCGGTCGGACGCTACTACAACTGCGGGCAGGCGTGCCTTGCAATCAAGCGCGTCTACGTGTTCGATCAAGTGTACGAAGATTTTCTCGACAAGCTCGCGGCGAAAGTGAAAAAGCTGCGCGTCGGCGACGGACTCGCGAAGGGATCGATGCTCGGTCCGATGCACACCGCGTACCAACGGCAGGAGGTCGAAGAGCAAGTCGCGGACGCGGTCAAGCGCGGCGGCAAAGTGTTGGTCGGCGGTACGGAACCTCAGGGAGAAGAATTCAAAAAGGGCAATTACTATTTGCCGACGCTGATTGCGGATGCCGATCCGAAATCGCGCGTTGGGCAAGAAGAAGTCTTTGGTCCCGCGCTGCCGGTGTGGCGCGTGCGCGATCTGGATGAAGCGCTCGCGATGGCGAACGATTCGATCTACGGACTCGGCTCGTCGGTGTGGACGCGCGACCTCAACAAGGCGAACCGCGCGGCGGAGCAGCTCGAAGCCGGCTACACCTGGATCAATTCGCAGGCGATCATCTACGACGAGCTGCCGTTAGGCGGATTCAAGCAGAGCGGCGTCGGCAAGGAGCATGGCAGTGAGGCGCTGGACTATTACAGCGAGACGAAAGCGGTGGTGGTTGGAACGGTGGAATAATCTGACACAGAAGCACACAGAATAACACAGAAACTTTTCTGTGTGCTTCCGTGTGGTTCTGTGGCAAATCACATGGGAGTTCATCATGGTAAAAATGTTTATCGGCGGACAATCCGTCGAATCAGTGAGCAATCAAACCTACGAGATCCATAATCCCGCGACCGGGGCACTTGTCGATGTCGTGCAGAAAGGCAATCGTGAGGACGCCAAGCGCGCAATCGACGCGGCAGACGACGCGTTTAAGAAATGGCGGCTGACGAGTGTCGCCGAACGCTGCGAGATTTTGTTCAAGGGCATCGAGTCGGTGCGCGCGAATATCGGCGAATTGTCCAAGCTGTTGTGCGCGGAACAGGGCAAGCCGGTCAAACAAGCCGAAACGGAAATCGAGCACTTCTTGCACGGGATGACGTTCTTCGCGCGGCTCGGTCCGACGTATCGCGGCTCGTATGTGCCGCTGCCCGACACAACGATGTACGGCATGGTGCTCAAGCAGCCGATGGGCGTCGTCGCGGCGATCTCGCCGTGGAATTTTCCGATCACGCTGATGGGCACGAAAATCGGTCCCGCGCTTGTCGCCGGCAACACGGTCGTCCACAAACCGGCGAGCACGACTCCGCTCACCGCGACGCGCATTATCGAACTGCTGAACGCGGCGGGATTTCCGCCGGGCGTGCTGAACATTGTCACCGGTCCGGGCGGCGTGGTCGGCGAAGAATTGATTTCGAATCCGAAGGTGCGCCGCGTCGCGTTCACCGGGCAGAGTGACACCGGGCAGCGCGTCGCGGAAATCTCCGGGCGCGGGATGAAGCGCATCACGCTCGAACTGGGCGGCAGCGATCCGCTCATCGTTTGCGACGACGCGGACTTGAAGCGCGCAGAATTTTGCGCGTGGGTCGGTCGATTCTTCAATTGCGGGCAGGCATGTCTCGCGGTCAAGCGGCTGTACATATTCGATTCGGTCTACGACGAATTCGTGAATCGTCTTGTCGCGCGCGTGCAAAAGATCAAAGTTGGCAACGGCACGCGCGAAGACGCTTTTATGGGTCCGATGCACACCGCGGCGCAGCGCGCGGAAGTCGAGACGCAAGTAGCGGACGCAGTGAAGAAAGGCGCGCGCATTCTGACCGGCGGCACGCGACCGCAAGGCGCGGAGTACGAGAAAGGTTACTTTATCAGTCCAACGCTGTTGGCGGACGCGCCGCTCGATTCCAAAGTCGTAACCGAAGAGGTCTTCGGTCCCGCGCTGCCGATCTGGCGCGTAAAGAATCTCGACGAAGCAATTGAGATGGCGAACCAATCGGCGTGGGGCTTGGGCGCGAGCATCGTCACGCGTGACTTGACCAAGGCGCGCTACGCGGCGGAGAATCTGCAAGCCGGCAACGTATGGGTGAACTCGCTACACATCGGCTACGACGAAATGCCGTTCGGCGGCACGAAGATGAGCGGTATCGGTCGCGAGCATGGACCCGAGGCGCTGGAGTACTACCTAGAAACGAAAGGCGTCGTGATCGCGACAGCATGAGTAGACAAGTAGGCAGGTACACAGGTAAACAAGTCTCACGCTTGCCCTGCCTACTTGTCTACTTGTTTCCCTGTTTCCTTGTTTACCGATGAACTACACACCCCAAGAACTCATGGTCGCCGCGGCGGCGCGCGAGATCCACGACGGCGAGGTTGTTTTCGCCGGCATGCGCCTGCCGTTGATCGCGTTCGCACTCGCGAAGGAAGCGCACGCGCCCAACGCGATCGGCTTGTTCGAGTGCGGCTTGGTGCGCGATACGCCGTCGCCGGAATTGCTCTACACGATGGGCGATCCGCCGAACATCACGAACGCGCTGTGGGCGACGCGGATGATAAACATCATGGGCTTGTTGCAGCAGGGCTGCGTTGATCTTGGCTTCATCGGCGGCGCGGAAGTGGATCGATTTGGAAACCTCAACACGTCTTATCTCGGCGATCCGAAAACGCCGACGACTAAACTGCCCGGCAGCGGCGGCGCGGCGGACATTGCAAGTTTATCGAAACGCCTCGTCGTTATCATGGCGCACG
>DAIDTM010000012.1 GCA_027457205.1 Anaerolineae bacterium
CGATCACGGTCTGGACCACTGGCGCGCTGGTCGCGGGTGGCGCGGCTGGCGGCGGGGTTGGCGCTGGCGCGCAGCCCGCGGCGATCGCCACTACAAGCATGAGTAACGCAAACACTACGTACTTTCTCATCTTCTCCTCCTGTGAGTTTTTGGAACCAATGATCCGTACGATTCAAGGCAAGTTTGCGCTAGACACCACCTCCCTCTTCGTTGAGATTTGGTCAGGTAGAGGAACGACAAATGGGATATAGTCGGGGGGAAAAGCCAGGATATTACGATTTGACTATATCACAACTGAATTGAATAGTCAATGACGTTTCACACCACATGACAAGCCACCCAGTGATTGTTCCCCACATCGCGAAACTCAGGATCGACGCGCTTGCAAATGTCGATTGCCAGCGGGCAGCGCGTGTGGAACCGGCAGCCGCTCGGTGGATTGACCGGGCTGGGCACGTCGCCGACCAGGATGATGCGTTCGCGCTTTTCTTCGATGATTGGATCGGGAATCGGCACCGCCGAAAGAAGCGCTTTGGTGTACGGGTGAAGTGGATTGGCGTAGAGAGCGTTGCGGTCGGTCAGTTCGACGATCTTGCCGAGGTACATCACGGCGATCCGGTCGGAGATGTGCCGCACGACGGAAAGGTCGTGGGCGATAAACAGGTACGTGAGGTGGAATTTTTCTTGCAGTTCTTCCAAAAGATTGATGATCTGAGCTTGAATCGAAACGTCCAGCGCGCTGATCGGCTCATCGCAGACGATGAACGCCGGGTTCACCGCGAGCGCGCGCGCGACGCCGATGCGCTGCCGCTGCCCGCCGGAAAACTCGTGCGGATAGCGGTTCACAAAATAGGGATTCAGTCCGACGATGCTGAGCAATTCCTGCACGCGCTCTTTCTTTTCCTTCCCTTTGGCGATATTGTGAACCTCCAGCGGCTCACCGATAATATCGCCGACGGTCATACGCGGGTTGAGCGACGCGTACGGGTCTTGGAAGATCATTTGCATATTGCGGCGCATCTTACGCAGGTCTTCGCCGTGCAGCTTGGTCAGGTCTTTACCTTGAAAGACCACTTGTCCGGCGGTTGGAGAATACAATTGCAGGACCGTCCGTCCCGTCGTCGACTTGCCGCAGCCGGATTCGCCGACCAACCCCAGGGTCTCGCCGCGCTGAATCGAGAAATCCAAGCCGTCCACCGCTTTGACATCCGCGATCTTGCGCTGAAAGACAATACCCTGCGTGATCGGAAAATATTTCTTCAGCCCGACCACCTGAACGAGCGCGCCGTCTGAACTAGTTGCCATCGTCAAGACTCCATCCCCTCAGATTTCTTCCGGTCGATCACGCCCGACCGCTCAGATACGCGGCGCGTTTCTTCAAGACATCCTGCCAGTTCCAACACGCGACGGAATGGCGCACCGCCCCTAGCTCCAACGCCGGGTTTTCATTGGCGCATTGGTCTGTGCGAAAAGTGCACCGATTGTAGAACGGGCAGCCCTTGGGCATCTCAATCAGATCCGGCGGCAATCCTTCGATGGGCGTCAACTTGGATTTCATCGCGGCATCCAAACGCGGAATCGAGGTGAGCAAGCCCAGGGTGTACGGATGCAATGGATTGCCAAAGATTTCTTTCACCGGCGCGGTCTCGATCACGAACCCCGCGTACATCACGTTGATACGGTCCGCCAAGCCGGCGATCACGCCGAGGTCGTGGGTGATCCAGATGATTGCCATCCCCAGTTCGGTCTTGAGCCGCTTGACGATGTCCACGATCTGCGCCTGAATCGTCACATCGAGCGCGGTCGTCGGCTCATCCGCGATGAGCAGCTGCGGCGAGCAGGAGAGCGCCATCGCGATCATCACGCGCTGCCGCATTCCGCCGGAGAACTGGTGTGGATAATCGTCCAAGCGTCCTTCCGCTTCCGGAATGCCGACCATCTTCAATAACTCGACCGAACGTTTGCGCGCCTGCTCCTTCGTCATGCCGAGGTGAAGTTCCAGCGCTTCGCCGATCTGCGTTCCAATCGTGAGGACCGGGTTGAGCGAAGTCATCGGGTCTTGAAAGACCATGGCAATTTTGTTGCCGCGCACCGACCGAATTTCTTCGTCGTCCACTTGCAAGAGGTCACGCCCCTGAAAGAGCACCTGACCGTTCGTGATCTTGCCCGGCGGATGAGGAATCAATCGCATCACGGACAAGACCGAGACGCTCTTGCCGCAGCCCGATTCGCCCACCAAGCCCAGCGTCTCGCCTTCGTCCACCGTGAACGACACGCCGTTGACGGCGTGCACGACGCCATCTTGAGTGCGAAACTCGGTCTTGAGATCCTTGACTTCGAGTAAGGTAGCCATCCATCCTCCATGGTCGTATTATACCAACAAATTAGGTTATGGGGAAATTTCGGGATTGAGCGCTTCGTTCAATCCATCCCCTAGAAAATTGAACGCGAACACGACCGACGCCAGAACCAAACCGGGAATCAGCACCAGCCAGATCATCTGAGGGAAAGTGCGCCAGTACTGCCCCGCATTGTCCGCCAGAATATTTCCCCAACTCGGCGCGGGCGGCTGCAGCCCAATTCCTAAAAAACTCAGATAACCTTCCGATAACGCAATATCGCCCATCCCCATCGATAACGCGACGATGACCGGCGCGATCGAGTTCGGCAGGACGTGCCGCAATATGATTCGCCATGTCGGCACGCCGGTTGCGCGCGCGCTTATCACAAACTCGCGCTCTTTCACCGTCAGCACCTGCGCGCGGACCAGCCGCGCCAGCCCCGCCCATCCGATCACACCGAGCGCGATGATCACCACGGCGTAATCGAGATAGCCGCTCCGCGCCAGATCATCCAGTCCGTGAGTTCTTGCCCACGCCAAGAGACCGGGCTTGATCGTCGCGGCGATGAAAAAGACAAACAGCAAGCCGGGAAAGGCGAATAAAATGTCCGCGACGCGCATGACGAGCGTGTCCACCCAGCCGCCCAAATAGCCCGCCGCCGCGCCGAGCTGCAGCCCTAGACCCAGGTCAATCACTGTCACCATCACGATGACAAAGACCGCCGAGCGCGCGCCCCACACGACGCGACTGAACATATCGCGTCCGAGCGCGTCCGTGCCGAACCAATGCGCGAGACTGGGCGGCTGCTCGACCGCGTTCAGATTCGTCTGGTCGTACGGATAGGTCGCGATGATGGGCGCAAAAATCGCGAGGATGACCATCCAAACGATCACCGCCGCGCCAAGCAACGCGGGCAAATTGCTCACGATGCGTCGCGCCAACTGCTCTTGGGATGAACGCTCGCGGGACGCCCAACCCAGCGGTGGTTCAAGCGCTGACATGGCTTGGGACATCACGACTGCCTAATTCGCGGATCGAGGAATCCATACGCCAAGTCGACCAGAAGGTTGGAGACGACGTATGCCACCGCGATCAACAGCACCATTGCCATGATGATATAGTAATCGCGCGAGAAGAGCGCGTCGTACGCCAGCGCGCCGACGCCGGGCACGCCGAACCAGTTCTCCACCAGAAACGAGCCGGCGACCAATCCGCCGAGCATCAATCCCAGAATCGTCGCGATGGGAATCAGCGCGTTTCGCATCGCGTGACGCACGATCACGGCGCGCTCGCGCAGCCCTTTCGCACGTGCGGTACGCACATAATCCTTGCTCAACTCTTCGATCATGCCGGCGCGCATCTGCCGCGTGAGCACGGCGATCACGCCGGTCGCTTCGATGAATGCGGGCAGAATGATCTTGGTGCTAAAGATGCCGTCCCAATGCCCGCCCACCATTGGCAGGATCGGTCCGATCGAAAAACTGAGGTGGAGCGCCGAGAGGACGATATCGTGCTGACGCGAGAAAATGAAAGTGAGGACGGGGTTGAGAAAAATAATGGGGAAGGAAATGCCGGCGATGACGATGGCGCGCACGATCAAATCGATCCACGTGTTGCGCTTCAAGCCCGCCACCAACCCCAGTGGAATCCCGATCACAACGCCCATGAGGATCGCGACGAGGTTTAGTTGAATGGTCACAGGGAGACGACTGGCGATGAGACGACCCACCGGTTCATCGCGATACTTGACGAGGGAATAACCAAAGTTGCCGTGCAACGCGTTGCCGATATAGTTGAGGTACTGAACGTAGAACGGCTGATCAAAGCCGTATTGGTGACGCAGCCGCGCAATCGTGTCTGGGCTGGCGTGCACCCCCAGCATCACCTGCACCGGATCGCCCGGACCGTACAAGCCGAGCGCGAACGTGATCGCCGAGATGAAGAACAGCAGAATGGGCAGCCATAAAAGCCGCCGTATGACAAAAGCCGCCATTGGCTCGAACCTATCTACTACGATATGTGATAAGCGGCGGGTGACAAGCGG
>DAIDTM010000013.1 GCA_027457205.1 Anaerolineae bacterium
TAGGGCAATCGCATCTTAATTGGCTTGAGTAAGTGGCTGTGCGATAATGGGCTTCCAAAAGGAGGAGTCTCATGTCGCCCAAGCCTGGTCAGACGATTACCCAACATTTTGCTGCTCTGCAGGATCCGCGGATTGATCGCACCAAACACCATTCATTGGAGGCGATTCTCGTGATTGCCATCTGTGCGATCATCTGCGGTGCCGATGATTGGGTCGCCGTCGAGGCGTGGGGCAACGCTAAACGTACCTGGCTCGAAAAATTTCTGGACCTGCCGAACGGCATTCCGTCGCATGATACCTTTGGACGGGTCTTTGCGCGATTGGATCCCAAACAGTTTCAAAAATGTTTCTTGAGTTGGATTCGAGCGATTGCGAAACGAACCCGCCGCCAGATTATCTCTGTGGATGGTAAGCAGTTGCGCCGTTCGCATGACCGCTCGCTGGGCAAGGATGCCATTGGCATGGTGAGTGCGTGGGCGACGGCGAATCACTTGGTGCTCGGACAGCGCAAAATCAAGGACAAATCGAACGAAATCACAGCTATCCCACAACTCCTGCGTGTGTTGGAACTGGCAGGGTGTATCGTCACGATTGACGCTATCGGCTGTCAGACCAAGATCGCCGAGACAATTGTGCAACAAAAGGCGGACTATCTCCTGGCGGTCAAAGAAAATCAAGGACAACTGTACCAAGAGGTGCAAGACTTGTTTGCGGGTTGCCGCGAAGTGGGTTTTCGCGACGTGCCGCATGACTATTGCAAAACCGTGAACAAAGCCCATGGACGGATCGAAATCCGCGAATGTTGGACACTGTCGGATCCCGAGTTCCTGAATTATTTGCGCCAGCGCGATAGCTGGAAAAATCTGAAGACCGTTATCATGCTCCGTGCCGAACGGCGTATCGGCAAAAAGTCCAGTCGAGACGCTCGCTACTACATTTCGAGTTTGGAGAACAATGCCAAGCTCGCTCTTCACGCAGCACGCGGACACTGGGGCATTGAGAATGGATTGCACTGGGTTTTGGACATCGCCTTCCGCGAAGACGAAAGTCGTGTGCGCAAAGATCATGGTCCCGAGAATTTCGCTGTCTTACGTCACATCGCGCTGAATCTGTTGAAACACGAACAGACCACTAAACTCGGCACCAAAACCAAACGGCTCAAAGCCGGCTGGGACGAAGACTATCTCCTCAAGGTTCTTTCTGGATAAGATGCGATTGCCCTGGGTGCTACCGTGATTTCTTTGACAACCCCTCCTTTGGGTGATATACTTAAAGTGTGCGCCCCGATGATGGGAGAAATTCAGGCATGCGCTGCGGACTCGATGTGAGCCTGATGACCGCGCAAGTCTAAAGAGGTGAAGCATGTCAACTGTCAGTATTCCCGAAGTCCAAACCGACAAGGGTTTTCTGCCGCGCCAGACGAAACTGCTGCTTGGCGCGTTCGTCATTTTGGGAGCGATTGGGTTCATTGTCTTCAATTCGCTGGCAGGCAACCAGCAATATTTTATGACGCTTTCCGAAATGAGAGCCAAAGGCGATCTCGCCGCGCGTGAATCCGTGCGCGTCGGCGGCAACCTTGTGCCCAACTCCACCAAGATCGATACGAAAGCCGTAACCGCGCAGTTCACGCTCACGGATGGTCAGAACAATGTGCTGCCGGTCTATTACAAAGGTATTCTGCCCGACACGTTTGAAAAAAGCACGCAGGTCATCGCCGAAGGTAAACTGGACCAGAACGGCGTGTTCCAGGCGTCGCTCGTGCTCGCCAAGTGTCCGTCCAAGTACGACCCATCGCAAATTGACTGGCACAGCAGCGCGGATCCGGGCAACCTCAACTATTCAACCGGCACTGGCAACTGAAACAACCAGAAACGAGATAAACCATGGCAATCCTTGGCTCCATCTCTATCTTCGTCGCGCTGGTGGTCGCGGTGTATACGACCTTCGCCGCGGTCATCGGCGCGCGGAAACGAATACCGGAACTGATCGGCAGCGCGCGAAACGGCATCCTGGCGTACACCGCGTTGATGACGATCGCGATCGGCATCATCGTCATCGCGCTGTATACGCACGACTTTTCGATTGCGCTGGTGGCGAACAGCACGAGCCGCGAACTGCAAACGATCTACACCATCACCGCGCTCTGGTCGAGCCAAGCCGGCTCGCTGCTCTTCTGGTCGTGGATTCTATCGCTCTACTCCGCGGTGGTCGTACTGCGCAAGTGGGACCGCGACCGCGAACTGATGCCGTACGTGATCGCAACGCTGATGGCGCTGCAAACGTTCTTCGCGTTCATGCTGGCGTTCATTTCCAGTCCGTTCGCGCGTTGGTGGGCGGTGGGTAACAATACCGTGATGGCGCTCTTCCCGCCGGCGGGTGCGCAGTTGTTCGTCCCTGCCGACGGTCAAGGACTGAATCCGCTGTTGCAGAATCCCGCGATGGCGATGCACCCGCCGATGCTCTACCTCGGTTACGTCGGCTTTACGGTTCCCTTCGCGTTCGCGATGGCGGCGCTCATCACGGGACGCCTCGGACCGGAATGGCTGCGGACAACGCGCCGCTGGACGATTGCGCCGTGGATGTTCCTGTCCATTGGGTTGTTGCTTGGCGGACGCTGGGCGTACGATGTGCTCGGCTGGGGCGGTTACTGGGGCTGGGACCCGGTCGAGAACGCCGCGCTGATGCCTTGGCTCGTCGGTACCGCGTTCCTCCATTCGGTGATGGTGCAGGAGCGGAAAGGGATGCTCAAAGTCTGGAACATCGGACTCATCATCATCACCTTCTCGCTGGTCTTGTTCGGCACCTTCCTGACGCGCAGCGGCATCATCACGTCCGTCCACTCGTTCACTGAATCGGATATCGGCATTTGGTTTCTGACGTTCATCGCCGGCGTGACGCTCGCGGCGACGATGCTCCTGTTCACGCGCCTCAAAGACCTCAAGAGCGAGCGCGACATCGATTCGCTCCTGTCGCGCGAATCGCTTTTCCTGCTGAACAACTTGCTCTTCGTCGGCGCGGCGTTTGCGGTGCTGTGGGGCACGATCTATCCACTCTTCAGCGAAATGGTGATGGGCACCAAGTTGACGGTAGGACCGCCGTACTTTAATCAGGTCGCCGCGCCGATCTTTGGCACGGTCTTGCTGGTTATGGCGATTATTCCGCTGGTCGGCTGGGGCGGCGCGACCGGCGCAAAACTGCTTCGCAAACTCGTATTGCCGGCGGCAATTTCGGTCGTGTTTGCCGTCGTGATCTTTGCGCTCGGCGTGCGCGACATTGTTCCGCTGGCGGGCTATTTTCTCGCGACTCTCGTCATCGTTTCGACGGTGAGCGAGCTGATCCAGGGCACGCTGGCGCGCGCCAAGAACACGCACGAGTTCTTCCCCATCGCGATGCGCGGCTTGATCGAGCGAAACCGGCGGCGGTACGGCGGCTACCTGATTCACATCGGCGTCGCAATGCTGGCGATCGGCATCATCGGCTCGCAGGTCTACGCCACGGACACGACCCGCGCGCTCAAGCAAGGCGACTCGATGGAGATTCGCGGCTATACGCTGACGTACGAAAGTCTCTCACCCAATTTCCCGAGCGGCGAAGGGCAGATCACGTCAGCCACACTCGGCGTCTTTCGCGATGGCAAGCGCATCGCGACGCTTTCGCCCTCGCGCGGTTTTTATCCCAGCTCGGGCGAAACCGCCACGACGCCGGCGATTCTCTCGACGCCGCAGGAAGACCTGTACGTTATCATCGGCGGCTGGGAAAATAATTTCGCGACGGTAACGTTCCGCGCCTACGTCAATCCGCTCGTCTTCTGGCTGTGGTTCGGCGGCTTTTTCATGGTCGTCAGCACGCTGATCGCCGCGTGGCCCGACGAGCGCGAAGAAGCGCGCGTGCGCGTCGAGGGACTGGCGCGCCAAGCCGCGCGCGCGTAATCGTTTTGTAGGGGCGGGGTGATCCCGCCCTCACGAGTGAGGTTTGTGATGGCAACGGCAACGCGCGTCAAATTGAATTACGACGATCTGCGGCTCTTTCCCAATGACGGAAAACGCCACGAACTCATCGACGGAGAGCACATTATGTCGCCTGCGCCCAAGACCAATCATCAGCAAGCATCGATCAATTTGGCGACGCTGCTACACGCGTTTGTCCGCCAACACAACGCAGGGCGCGTATTCTCTGCGCCATTTGACGTGGTGTTCTCCGATTTTGACGTGACCGAACCTGACATTCTGTTCATCTCACGCGAGCACGAGAACCTCCTCACCGAGGACAACGCGCGCGGCGCGCCCGATCTGATCGTCGAAATCCTTTCGCCGAGCACCGCCGAGATGGACCGCAAGGTGAAATTCTCGTTGTACGAAAAGTATGGCGTCCGCGAATACTGGATCATCACTCCAGACGCCGAGATCGTTCAACTCTTTGCGCTCCGCGCGGGCAAGTTCGAGCTGCTCGGCAACTTTTCGGGCAAACAGGAAATTCGTTCCGCGGTTTTGAGCGGATTCGTCTGCCGAGCCGAAGAGATTTTTGCGGCGTAATTAACGCGAGGTAATTTTGGAACTGGTTCTGGCTGCTATCATCGTTATTGGAATTATCGCTTTTATCGCCTATCCGCTGTTCACTGCGCCACCGGAAGAAATCGGCGAAGCGTCCGACGCGCTGGACGGGCTGTCCGCGCAGCGCGACTCGGCGTACGATGCCATCCGCGATCTTGACTTCGATTTTCAGCTGGGCAAGCTTTCGCAGAGCGACTACGCCGCGTTGCGCGAGCGATACAAAACGCGCGCCGCGCTCGCGCTTCAGCAGATCGACGCGCTAGACGGCAACGGCAATGGCGCGAAGATCGAAGACCAGGTCGCACAGTTACGCGCCGCCAAGCGCACCGCGCCGCCCGCCGACGACGCGGTCGAGCGCGAGATCGCGCGTTTGCGCGCCAGCAAAAACGCGGCAGCGGGCTTGCGCTGCGCCAAATGCGGCGCGCCCTACCACGCCGGCGATGCCTTCTGCGCCAAGTGCGGCAGCCCCTTGAAGCCGAAAGACGGCTAGCGCCTGCCCGATGAAATCGTTACACAGACAGCCAAGATATTGAACCGCAAAGGACGCAAAGAACGCGAAGAAATAAAATTCTGAACCTTTGCGATCTTTGCGGCTAAGCCTGTTTGGCTTTGCCTTGTCCGAGTTAGGTCTGAATCGATCCACCAACATCTGCCATAATTCTTTTTGAAAGGATTTCAAAATCAAAACGCCAATTTTGTCCAGCACGAAGAAAGCTCTCATCGTCCTGTCTGCCCTCTTGTTTCTCGCGCTCGCGCTGCTCGCGCTGCCGACGCCACGCGTCAATGCCCAGACCGGTGGGCAGGGTCAAGTCAATGGGGTGATCGTCAACGGCACCAAGAATGCCACGCTTTCCAACGTGGCAGGGTTGACGGTGACGCTGTACGTCGCGGACATGAACACTCAAACGACCATCACCCAAACCACGCAGGCAGACCCCAGTGGTCATTTCGCTTTCTCCAACATCAATGTCCTCACGACGACGCGATTGCTCGCGACCACGAATTACGCCGGCATTGATTACGCGTCCAACATTCTCCAATTTGACGGCATCACGAACACCCTGCCGGTCACTCTCACGGTGTACGAAACGACGGCAGACCCATCGGTGATCCACGTCACCCAAACGCACTTTGTCTTCGACGTGCAAACCGGCGTCTTGAACGTGCTTCAGATCATTCAGGTACACAACTCCGGCGACCGCTCGTACATCGGAGCGACGACGTTAGGTC
>DAIDTM010000014.1 GCA_027457205.1 Anaerolineae bacterium
GGCGTGGGTTGCGCCAAAGCTGCGCGCTGCGCCGCCTGCTCGTTGGTTTCTGTCGGAAAGGCACGGGCGTTCGCATCGGGCAGGGTGAACGATATGGTATCCAACGCATTGTTTTTTGTCGTCACGTCTGCCAGCGCGCGCAACCGCGCCGCGGTCGTGAGCGCGCCGATCGGATCAGCCACCGGAGCGTAGGCCGCGCCATCGGGCCCATTGGCTGGTATGACATAGACATTGGCGGCATTCGGGTCGCCGATTGGCAGACTCACCATGCCTCCCCCATTGACTGGCGCAACGCTGATGCTGACAATGTTGTTGGTAAACCCGATCACCTCTCCTGTGAATTCCGACGGCAGCGGGGTGGGTGTGCCTGTCGCGCTCGGCGTGTTCGTTGCCGCCGGCGTCGCGGTGCGCGCGGTCGTGGGTGTAAGCGTCGTAGTCGGACGCGAGGTCAGGGTCGCGGTCGGGACACGCGGAATCGCGGTCGGCGCAACGGTCGAACTGGGCAGCGCAGCCACCTGGGTCGGACCGATGGACGCGTTCTGAGCGGGCGTTCCGCCTGGCGGCGTTCCGCCTTGCGGCGCGCAGCGCGCAAGGGCGGACGCCGCAATCGCAACGAGCAAGAACACGATGGAGCAACTTTGGCGCGCTGCCAAAGGCAGCACGGTATGGATGCTCCATCGAAACGCGAACAGGTTTCGTTTCATGGTTTTTCTCCTTCGGATATTTTGTTCCTCGCGAGCGAGGGACATTTCTCGATTCAGGAAGACGCGAGCTCTTCCAACGCGCGTTGTTGCTTGGGCGCATCGGCGATGCGTTCGGCGAGCGCGCGACATTCGGGCGTCGGCTCGCCGTTACTTCCCTGCCGCGCCGCCGGCGCTGTCCCCGACTGTCGGCGTGGATGCCGGGCGCACATAGAGAGCCGCCCCTTGGCAATTCGCAAGAACCGGCGACCCGCTCACGTCGCCCACCGAAACCGCCTGTCCCAGATCGGACAAACGCCATTGCCCGTTTTGCCGAACCAGGTGGAAATTCTCCACGAACAACAGCAGTTTTCCACTCTGGTTACGCACGACCAGCGAAAGTTGCGCGAGCGCGTCCGAACCCACATAGCGGACATTGCCGGGATAGGTACAGTGAACGACGCCGGCGGGCGCAGTCGCCGGATGCTGGGCGATCAGGCGCAGCAGCGCAGCGTAAGCGTCGGGTGTGAAATCGTCCTGATAGTTGGACGGGTGTTTGAGCAAATCCAGGGTGACTGCTGCTTCCTGCACGCGCCGCGCCGGATTCAGCACGCCGTCGTCCTTGTGCAGGAACGCGTAGACGCCCAGCCCGCCCAGTAGAGCGATGCCGAGACACGCGACCAGCGCGAACACCGTCAGTCCAACGACAATTTTCTTCAACATGGTTTCGTCTCCTTTGCTTTGGTCTTCTGCTCCTCGTGGGTCGAGGAGTTTTCTTCAATCGTAATATACGCTCACCGCGCGCGCGGTGTCAAGATTTTTAACGCATGAGTTTGCGAAATGAGATAATCGCCTACTACTCATCTCCGTCGCCGTCGAGAAAACGCGGCGACGGGGCAAAATGGTGGGTCGCGCGCCTCTACTGGGTCGCCTGATCGAACGCAGCAAGGAAACTCGCCGCATCCAGGTTGGTCGGATAGAACGGCTTGCCGTTCAGGAAGAACGCCGGCGTGCCGTTCGCGCCCGCGGTCGCTGCGCCTGCCACGTCTTGCTGCACGATCCCTTTTGTCGCGCCGCTGTCGAGGCACTGATCGAACTTGCCCGTGTCCAGTCCCAGATCGGCGGCGTATTGTTTCAGGTTGGCGAGCGAAAACGCGCCGCTGTTCTCGCCGCGCCACTCGCCGAACAACTGGTCGTGGTATTCCCAGAACTTGCCCTGCTGGTTCGCGCACTCCGCGGCGTACGCCGCCCAGTGCGATTCGCCGTCCGCCGGTGTGGGATCGAGGATCGGCAGATATTTGTAGGTCAAGCTCGCCTTGCCCGTCTTGACGTACTCGTTCACGAATCGACGCTCCGCGTCGAGTGCAAACTGTCTGCAATACGGTCACTGAAAGTCGCCGTATTCGACGAGCGCAATCTTCGCGTTCGGATCGCCGAGCGTGCGCGTCGCGCTGGTCACACTCAGGGGCACAGGTGTTTGCGGGACGAACGCTTGCGCCGGCGCAGCGGAAACGGCAATGGGGGTTGGCGTCGGCGATTGCGCGAAGGGACTGGTTGGTAGCGTAAAGAGCGCCAGCACGAGCGCCATTACGACGACGGCGGCGGACACCGCGATCGCCCACTTCGGGACGCGGACATAGCCCGCGTCGTCTTGGGTCGGTGCGAACTTTTGCTCCCGCGCCGCCAAGCGTTCTTCGGTGGTCATCGACCCGGCGGTTGGGTCTTGTGGATCAGGCATTTTGCTCCTTGTCGAACATGGTTTCAAAGCCGTGCGCTTGAGCCCAAGCGATGGCTTGCAAGCGCGAACGCACGTTGATCTTGATGTAAATGTTCCGCGTGTGCACCTTGACAGTCGCCCGCGCGAGTCCGAACGATTCCGCGATCTCGCGATTGGACAGTCCGCGCGCGAGGAGGTTCAGGACTTCTTGCTCGCGGCGGCTGAGCGGCTGGTCGTAGCGCGTCTGCCGCGCGTGGGACGGCGGGAACGCGAGCGGACGCGAGGCATCCAACGCGGACGCCTCCGCCGGTGAATCGCGGTAGGCGTAGACCCGGAAGATCGCCGGTAGGCGCAACAGGTTCAGGAGGCTCGTTTCTTTCTGGCGCACGCGTTCTTGCGTGATGCCATAGGCGTGCGCGATCTCTCCCCGTGTCTGCCGCACCGCACCGTCGCGGGCGTAACGGAGCGCGAGCAAGTCGCGGAGTGTCGGAGGCGCGCTTCGTCGCGCTTCGGGGATTTGCTCCAAGAGCGTCCAGAAGCGGTCCGTATCGACGCGATAGCCCGGCCGTCCTTCGAGCAGCCGCGCGAACAGGTCTGTATTCATGCGCGCCTCCGGTTTGACGCGGGTTGATTTCGTCGAAACGCCTCGGTCACGGCACGACCACCACGCGAATCTCGCAGGGATCGCCGTACTGCCCGTTGGTGTGGGTGACCAGCAAGCGCAGCCAGTAGACGCCTGGCGCGACCGTCTGGGTATACCAGTCCATCAGTTTGCCGTTCACGACCGGCTTGGCGCTCTGATACAGTTGCCCCCACTTTTCCGAACCCCACGACGCGTCGGGCATGTACTGCACCTTGTAGAACGCCAGGTCTTGGATGTTCGCGGTCCCGGTGATCGGCGTGATGCCGCGAATTTCGGCGTT
>DAIDTM010000015.1 GCA_027457205.1 Anaerolineae bacterium
ACCTGCCCGCTCTGCGAGGCGACCTGCGGGCTGGAGGTCACGACGCGCGGACGCGAGGTGGTCAGCATTCGCGGCGACCGTGAGGATGTCTTCAGTCACGGCTACCTCTGCCCCAAGGCGGCGGCGCTCAAGGCGCTGGACGCCGACCCCGACCGCCTGCGCGCGCCGATGGTTCGCGCCGGCGATACGTGGCGCGAGGTCTCGTGGAGTGAGGCGTTCGCCGAGGTTGAGCGGCTGCTGGCGCCTGTCATCGGAACCTATGGGCGCGACGCGGTAGGTTTCTACCTGGGCAATCCCAACGTCCACACGCTCGCCGAGATGCTCGATCCACTCGGTTACAACACCGCCGGCTTGTACAGCTGGGTCTCGCTCGAACCCGGCTTTAGCGGCTTGCGCGGGTTTGACACGTACGAAGACCTGTCGATCCACCTCGCGCCGATTATGCGCGACCCGCGCTTTCAGGACCTCATTGTCACATATCGGCTGCTGGGCAAATATTTGTTTCTTCCCAACATCATCGAGAACGACCTGCTCCAAAGCGCGCAGGATTCGGTGGAAGACAACACGGTAGGCAAAGCCGACGTGACGACCGACGCCGCGCTCCGCTGGCTCGACGCCAATGGCAACGGCGACAAGCCGTTCTTCCTGTGGTTGCACTATTACGACGCGCATTATCCGTACCAGCCGCCGCCGCCCTTTGATGCCGAGTACGATCCGGGTTACAAGGGCACGGTCGACGGCAGCATGACCACGATTCACTATATCTATGCCAATGGCACCGGCGACTTGACCGACGCGGACATCAATCACATTCACGCGCTCTACGATGGCGCGATCAGTTTTATCGACCAACAACTAGGTCGGGTCCTCGACAAAGTTGACCAGATGAATCTGACCAATAACACCGTCGTCGTCGCCACCGCCGATCACGGCGAGAGTCTGGGTACGCTGGGACGCTGGTTTCATGGACCGCGCACCAACTACACGGACATTCACGTTCCGTTGGTCTTCCGACTCCCTTCTGTCATCCCGGCAAATCATTCCATTCCGGCGGTGGTCGAGAGCATCGACATTCTTCCGACGATTTTGGATTTGCTGCATTTGCCGACGCCGCCCATTGTGCAGGGCAAGAGTCTCTTGCCGCTTATCAACGGCGCCGCCGGCGCGGTGCATCCCGGCACCATTGCCATGCTCGACGTGTACAGTCAAATCACGTACCTGACACCCGACTTGCACCTGATGTGGGACCGCAACGTCAATCATTTATCCCTTTATAACTACTTGTCTGACCCCCTCGAACTTAACGATCTCGCCGCGCAGTATCCTGACACTGCCGCCAAAATGCTGGCGGAGTTGCAAGACGAATTGCGCGCCATCAAGTTTCCAAACGCATGAATCAATCACTCTGGAATCGCAGTTTATTGCTCGTCGCTACAATCGTCACCGGCGCCTCGGCGGTCTCGGTCTGGCTGGCGATCCAAACCGCGCCCGATCTCCTGCACCGCGTTTCGCTCGTCGCGCTGTTGCCGATTTTGGTCGCCGCGTGCGTTAGTTTCTCGCTGCGGATTTTCCGCCTGTACTTTTTCCTTTCGACGAGCGGCGTCTCCATCTCGCTGCACAATACGGTGATCGTTCAGTTGGTTGGCTTTGCGCTGTCCATCACCCCGGCGCATCTCGGCGAGGTGTTCAAGCTGCAGCTGATTCGCGAGCGCGCTGGCAGTCCGCTCTTGCGGACCGCGCCGCTCGTCCTGCTGGAACGGCTCACTGAAGGCGGTGGCTTTCTCATTCTCGCGATCGTGTCAGCCATTGGCATACCCGGCTTACGTTCGCAGATTACGACGCCCTGGCTGATCGCGCTGGGCTTGGCGGCGACGATCGCGTTTGCGGTGGCGCGCGTCGCGCTTCGACCTCGCGTAAATCTGCCGACGAGCGCGCTGCCGGCGTCGCGATGGCAGCGCATCCTGCCGCATCTTCAAAACCTGTGGCACGGCGTCGAGTCCACCTTCACGCTGCGCCAAATCTCCGGCGGTCTCGCCTTTAGCACGGTCGCGCGCTTTGCCGATGGCATCGTGCTGCTTTTTGCTGCGCGCGTCCTCGGATTCAATTTGTCGCCGCTGACTGCCGTCTTTGTGCTCGCCGTCAGCGGACTTGCCGGCGGAATTTCCTTCCTGCCTGGCGGCACCGGCGCGGTTGAATCGACGATGGTCGGCTTGCTGGCGCTGTTAGGCGCAACCTTGCCGAACGCGCTCGCCATCACGCTGCTGGCGCGTCTGTCCTCGTTGTGGCTGTGGGTCGCGCTGGGCTTGCTCCTCGCGTTTGCGATGCGGCTGCTGCCCAAGTCCCCCGACGCCAAGACGCCCAGCGCCGAGCGCGGCTCGCGGCGGATCGCGTTGGCGTCGATTCATCCGCGACCACTCAGCGGTCAAAGCGAAGGACTGGTCGGCTTGGCACAGTCGCTCGAAAACCAGGGCTACTCGGTCACCGTCGTCTCGGCGTTTCCATCCGAAAAACTACTCGGACCGAATCGATTGGAGTTGACGAGCAAACATCGCTGGCTCCTCGTCGACGAGCCGTTCCGAATGCTTGGAATACTGGTCCGCTTGGTACGCCTCGCGCCGCAGGTCGATCTCATTCAACTCAATCTGCCCACGCCATCGTTTTCGATTGTTGCCGACATCGTCCAACTGCTCGTCCGCGTGCCCGTCGTCGTATCCTACGAAGCGCACCTTGTTCAAGGGTCCGATTTGCTGCGACTGGACCGCCTGCGCGCCGCACCGGCATTTTACGTGCCGCGCCTGTTGATCAACAATCGATGGGTCGCGCGGCTGACCGCGCACGCCGCGGCGCGCTATCTTGTGACCAGCCGCTACCAGAAAGTGGAACTGATTTCGGTGGGCGTCCCATCGTCGCGCATTCGCCGTGTCGATAACTTGGTGCCGTACGATAAAATCCCGCGCGCGCCGCGCGAGACGATGCGCGCGCAACTCGATCTGCCGCCCGGTCGAATCATCACGTACGTCGGTCACTACAACCACGTCAAGGGTGTGGACATACTCGTGCGTGCTTTTCAGCAACTCGCCGCACGCTACGACGATCTCTACCTGGTGCTGGCGTGGAGCGGTCAAGGCGCGAGCCGGGACTGGCTGCCCTTGCTCGACCAGCCGCCGCTGCGTGGGCGCGTCATTCAAATGGGACGCGTGCGCGTGCCCGATCTGATGGCGGCGAGCGACGTCGTCGTGCTGCCGTACCGTTTGACGATCGGGCAAGCCGTGTATCCCGCCGCGCTGCTGGAAGCGGTGGCGGCGAACGTTCCCGTCGTGACGACCGATCTCCCGCTGTTGCGAGAATTTGCCGAGCGCGGGCAGACGGTCTTGCTCGCGCCGCCCGAAAATCCAAACGCGCTGGCGGCGACCATCACGCGCGCCTTGAACGACCCGGCGCTCGCGCGCCTATTGACAACCGCCCAGCAGCGCTGGTTGAACCAAATGCATCCACAACAAGTGGTCAAGGAATATGAACGAGTCTACGATCAAATCCTCGCTGAGAAAGCGCCAGTTCTACGCCCAGCCCCAAGTCGCCAGCGCGTATGAGACGCTGCGCTTTGGCGGCGCAAGCGGCGCGTGGGTGAACGCGCGCGAGATCAATCTCGCCCTGGCGCTTCTCCCCGCCGCCGGTCGCGTCCTCGACCTGGGCTGCGGCACTGGGCGGCTGGCGAACGCGCTTGCCCCGCGGCAGCCCGCCTTCGGCGTCGATACGTCGAACGCGATGCTGGCGCAGGCGCGCGAGCGCACGGGACCGGTGTTTGCCCAAGCCGACGCATTCACGCTGCCGTTCGCCGACGCGACGTTCGACGCGGTGACTGCGCTGCGATTCGCCTTTCATTTCGAATCGCTTGACACGTTCCTGCGCCAAGCGCGCCGCGTCGTCAAGCCGGGCGGGGTGGTTGTCTTCGACACATATCTGTGGAGTCCGCGCGCGTGGCTGCCCATTGACCGCGCGCGTTGGGGGACGGGCGTGTACGTTCATTCGCCGCGCCGCGTCGAGGCAAGCGCGCAGCAAATCGGATTCCGCGTGCAAGCGCGCCAAACGTGCTTCCTCTTCTCGCCGTACCTCTACCGGCGGCTGCCGCTCGCGCTGGTGCGCGGATTGGAACGAATCGAAGCGCACCTCCCGCCGCGTTTCCACGCACGCATCTTTTGGAAACTCGAGCGCGTGGACTGAGCCAGCCGACGCGCAAAAAAAAGACCGCCTGCAACAGCAGGCGGTTTTATGTTCGGCAATCGTGAGTTACTGTTGCGCGCTGGCTTGGCTCGGCTGGATCGAGATTTGCGTTGCAGTCACGGTGCCGCCGGACTCGCTGCCCATGACCGTAACACGCTCGCCGGGCTGAAGGTCCGTGAGCGAGCCCTGAACGGTCTTCTCGATAACCGTCTTGGCATCCGTGGTCACGGTCGTTACCGTACCATCCGCCGCGCTAACCTGAACCGTATTGCCCTGCACACTTTTCACCGTGCCAAACGCGACGTGACGCCGTCCAGCGGCGAACTGCCCACCTTGGCTGGGTTGCCCGCCTTGCCCGAACTGTCCCGCGCCGCCCTGCCCACCAAATCCACGCGACGCGCGAAATTCGTTGATGGTGCTAAGCGCTTGCGCGTTCGGACCGAAGGTATTGCCGGCAAAGTAACCACCTAGCCCGGCAATCGCGACCAGCGCGACGACGATGATGACGATCAACGTACTTTTCATATGATCCTCCTTTTATGGTTGATAGTGATCGTAAACCAATGTATCGATTAGAACCTTGCCGATATAACAGATCAAGAAGAAGACGACGATAGGTACCTGGACGAAGGCGACCCATTGTTGCGGCGCAACGGGCGGCAGCGGCACAACCGCCAGGAGCCACGCGATCATCGTGGCTATCGCCACCCGAACCACCAGCGACCGCAAACGTCTGCCCATTCTTTTTCAGGGACGCCGCGCGTGTCGCGCTGATTTCGCTCGGCGCGCCGCGCGCGGCGTATTAC
>DAIDTM010000016.1 GCA_027457205.1 Anaerolineae bacterium
GGCGCGACCAATCAAATTCCGTTCACCGCGCCGATAGGAATTCTTTAGCGGAATCGATTATACAAACGCTTGGCGAAATCTGCAATGGCGACTCATCCACCGCCCAGATACTGCAGCGCAGTCCGCACGCGCTCCTCGACAGTCTGCGCGCTCGACTGCACGGCGCGCGCCGCGCGCGTCGCCTCTGCCGCGCTGTAGCCAAGATTGATCAGCGCGTTCATCACGTCTTCGTCCAGCGGAGATAGCTCGCCCACTTCGCTCAACCCGCTGACATCGATCTTGCCTTTGAGTTCCAGTACGAGCCGCTGTGCGGTTTTCTTGCCGATGCCTGGAATCGCAGTCAGCACGTCGAGGTTGCCCTGTGCAATCGCGACGCGCAGTGTGTCCGCCGACGCGCTCGACAGCACGCCCAGCGCCACCTTGGGACCGATGCCGCTCACCGTCAGCAGCGTTTCGAAAAGACGCAATTCCTCTTCTGTCGCAAAGCCGTAGAGCGACAGATCGTCTTCGCGCACGTGCAGGTGTGTGAACAGCATCACGTCGCTGCCGACCGCGCCGAGATTCGCGAGCGCGCTGCTCGGTATGCGCACGCGGAAACCAACGCCGCCGACGTTGATGATGAGCGAATCGTCCGTGCGCGATTGGAGTTTGCCGTGCAGAGTAGCGATCAATGTGAACCTCTAAGGGCGATTGATGCGGGGCAGGTGACGAGAATGTGTTTCTTGACAGTGGTCATGCGTCACCGATCACGCCTTGAAATCGCGCGCTGTGCGCGTGACAAATCGCGACCGCGAGCGCGTCCGCGGCGTCGTCCGGCTGCGGAACCACGTCGAGCCGCAGCAACATCTTGACCATCTGCTGAATCTGGTTCTTGTCCGCGCGCCCATAGCCGACGATGGCTTGCTTGATCTGGAGCGGCGTGTACTCGTGAATCGTCAGACCGGCTTGTGCGGCGGCGAGTAAAGCGACACCGCGTGCCTGACCTACAGACAGCGCGGTGCGAACGTTCTTGCTGAAGAATAATTTTTCGACGACGGCGTCGGTCGGCTGATGCGCGGCGATCCGCGCGGTCAGTTCGGCGTGAATGTGCTGCAGGCGGCGCGGCATCAGCCAGTCGGACGGTGTGGTGATTGCGCCGTAATCGATCAATGCCAAATCATCGCCGTCGCTCTTCACAAGTCCGTAGCCGGTAATTGCGGTGCCCGGGTCCACGCCCAAAATGATCATCGTTCCAACGTTTCGACCTTCAGCCGCGCTTACGCGTGCTCCTTCGCGCCTTCAAATTTGTTCATCACTGCATCGGTAATATCAAGATTTGAATAGACCTTCTGCACATCGTCATGTTCTTCAAGCGATTCCATCAGTTTCATCGTCTGAACCGCCTGATCGTCTGTGACCTGCGCCGGCGTCTTGGCAATCCACGCCAACTCCGCCGATGCAATCGGGACCTTGCGTTTTTCGAGCGCGTCGCGCATCGCCTTCAAGCGCTCTGGCGCGCAATACGCCTCCAGCACATTCCCATCGACTTTGAAATCGTCCGCCCCCGCGTCGATCAGTTCCAGTTCGAGGTCGTCGGTGTTCTTGACGCCTTCGATCGTCACGACGCCTTTCTTTTCAAACATCCACGCGACGGCGTTGGCGGCGGCTAGGTTTCCGCCGGTGCGCGTAAAAATATGCCGAACATCAGACGCGGCGCGGTTGCGGTTGTCCGTTAGCACTTGGACGAGCAGTGCGCTGCCCCCCGGACCGTACCCCTCGTACATCACTTCTTCGAGTTGTCCCCCCTCGTTCAACTCGCCAGTGCCGCGTTTGATCGCGCGCTCGATATTTTCCTTCGGCATATTCTGGCTGCGCGCCTTGTCGACGGCGAGGCGCAGCGCGAAATTTGAATCGGGGTCGCCGCCGCCTTCCCGCGCGGCAATCGAAATTTCCCTGCCCAGCCGGGTAAACACCGCGCCTTTCTTGACATCGGCTACACCCTTCTTGCGTTTGATTTGCGCCCACTTGGAATGTCCGGACATTTTATCGTCCCTCCGCAGAGTCCAATTCGTGCCTGAGTATCTCTATTATACCACGCGATTTCGAAATGGAAAAATGTCCAGTGATTGCGCGTACGCCCGGTGGGTCGCCCTACTTATTTCACCACGCTCGCGCCGTCCATCGCGCGACAGATGTAAATCTGCGGTGCGATTCGCACGCGCGCGTGATACTCCCGCGCCACGCCGGCGACAAACGCATCGACGGCGTCAGCGTAGACGAGATTCACCGTGCATCCGCCAAAGCCCGCGCCGGTGAGCCGCGCGCCCAGACAGCCGCGCTGCGCGCGTGCGATCTCGACCATCGTGTCGAGTTCGGCGCAACTCACCGCGTAATCGTTCTTCAGACTCGCGTGCGATTCGTTCATCAGCTTGCCGAACGCGACCAGGTCGTTCTGCCGCGCGGCGGCGACCGCTTGCAGCACGCGCGCGTTCTCGGTGATGATGTGCCGCGCGCGCCGAACGACGTTGCGCGGCATTTTGTTTTCGAACTGCGCCAGCCGTTCCAGCGACGCGTCGCGCAATGCTTTCACGCCCAGTTGCCGCGCGGCTTGCTCGCACTCGGCGCGCCGAGTGTTGTACTCGGAATCGACCAAGCCGCGCCGCTTCATCGTATCGCAGACGACGATGGTCGCGCCGCGCGGCAACGGCGCGTTCTCGTACGAAAGATCGCGGCAGTCGATCAAGAGCGCGTGCCCCGCGTGCGCGAGCGTCGAGATGAATTGGTCCATAATGCCGCTTTGGACGCCGACGAATTCATTCTCGGCTTGCTGGCACATCCGCGCCAGATTGATCTTGCTCATCTCAAATTGCGCGAAGGTCTGGAACGTCGTCGCCGCGCAGACTTCGAGCGCGGCGCTGGACGATAATCCCGAGCCGACCGGCACGTTGCCCTGGATCGCGAGATCAAGCCCGGGCAGCACGATGCCGCGCCGGCGCAGCGCCCACGCAACGCCGCGAACGTAATTGCTCCATCGGTTCGCGTCGTCACACTCGATTGGAACATCGAGCGAGAACTCGGATCGCTGGCTGTCAAAATCCAGCGCGACCATGCGGACGAGTTGGTCATCTCGCCGCCGCGCGGCGATGAACATTTCGCGATCAATCGCCATCGGCAGCACAAAGCCGTCGTTGTAATCCGTGTGTTCGCCGATCAGATTCACACGTCCCGGTGCGCGGAGGATGCGTTCCGGCAGTGTACCGAAGGTCTTGGCAAATTCAGTTTGGAGAGTTTCAAGGTTGGACATTGCCAGTAGCCAGTGATCCGTATTTCAGTAAACGGTAAGCAGTGAATGGCGAACAGATAGATAGTGTCTGTTTACTGTGTACTGCGGTATAACGTTTCGCTCATCTCGCGCAGGCGCGCGGCGGCAGTCTCGGCGGTCAGATCACGCTGCGGATTCGCCAGCATCTCGTAGCCGACCATAAACTTGCGAACCGTCGCGCTGCGCAGGAGCGGCGGGTAATAGTGCGCGTGCAGATGCGATTCGGGATGCGCCGCGCTGTCGGTGGGCGATTGATGCCAGCCCATCGAGTATGGGAACGAGACCGCGAACAAATTGTCGTAGCGCGTCGTCAGCCGCTTGACCATGTCCGCGAGCGCATCGCGTTCCGCGTCGGTCGTCTCCGGCAGCGCGCCGATGTGTCGCCGCGGGAGTAGCATCGTTTCAAAGGGCCACACTGCCCAGAATGGTACGAGCGCGACGAAATGATCATTCTGTGCGACGATGCGCTCGCGCTGGTCGAGTTCCAGCGTAAGGTAATCGCACAGCAGACACGCGCCGCGCTCGCTGCGATACGCGGACAGCGAACGCAACTCTTTCGCCGGTTCGGTCGGCACGTGCTCGATTGCCCACACTTGGCAATGCGGATGCGGATTGCTCGCGCCCATCGCCGCGCCCTTGTTCTCGAAGACCTGGACGTAGCTGACGAAATCGAGTTCGCCGAGTTCGCGCGTTTGCTCGCTCCACACATCGACCACGCGGCGGATGTCCGGCAGTGGCATATCCGGCAACGTCCAATCGTGCCGTGGCGAAAAGCAGATCACGCGGCATCTGCCGCGCTCGCTTTCGGCGCGAAGCAACTCCCGCCCTTCACCCTCCGCCGTCGGAGACGGGGAAGGGTGCGCGGGCAGCAGCGCGGCAAAATCGTTGTCGAAGACGAAAGTGGTGTTGTAGTTGGGATTGCGCGCGCCGCCGGCGCGTTCGTTGCCGGGACAGAGGTAGCAATTCGGATCGTGCGCGATGAGCGATTCTGCTGGGATTTTTTCGACTTGACCCAGCCACGGGCGCTGCGTGCGGTGCGGTGAGACGAGGATCCATTCGTTGGTCAGTGGATTGTAGCGGCGATGCGGCAACGTGAAAAGATTCATTGTGATTTGATTGTATTGCTTGCTTGGCATATTGTCAAAAGCCGAATGCACAATCAAACTCTGCGCCTCGTCCTGTTCCACGATTCGCCGGACCTGCACGAGTGATCACAACCAGGCTGTCCACGGATATGAGTGGCGCTTTCTCACGCTCAGAAAACCGCCGTTTGTGACCGTGCCAAGAATATCTCTGACTCACGACACTCGTACGTCCCGTTCTGCTGCCGAGTCTGTGGTATCGACCCCGGTATTCGGTTCACTTCGCGGGGGTGAGGCATGACGCAAAGTGACCAGTCCCAAACCTGCCGCGATCACCGCGGCAAATCCCCCGACTGCTAATCCCCAGCGGGGGTCCGTACTTTCACCAATCCAGCCGACAATCGGTCCTCCAATCGCCGTCGATCCCAAAAAGGCAACGGACCAGAGCGCCATCACGCGGCCGCGCATGTGGGGCTCGCTTGCCAACTGCAAAATACTATTTCCGAGCGACGTAAAGTAAATGGAGCAAACGCCGACCAGCACCATCGCCAGCGTCGCCAGGACCAGGTTAGGCATCACCGAGGCGACGAGCGTTGTGAACCCGAAAAGGAACGCGGCTATAACCAGCAGCTTGGTCGATATCTTTTTTTGCCCCGCAGTGATCAGCCCTCCCACTACCGCGCCAATGCCCATTCCCGATAACAGGGCAGCATAGCTTCTTGCATCACCATGAAATGTAAATTGAGCAATGAGCGGGAGACTCACCTGGAACTCGAACGTGAGCGTTCCAATGATTGCCAGCATCAACAGAACGTTGCGGAGAACCGGCGTCGAAGCCACATAGCGGAAACCAGCGCGAAGCTGACCGCTGGCGCGCGGCGTGGGCACTGGGGTCCTCAATTCGCTGGTGCGCATGACCGCTAGCATAATGACTACGGCGACGTACGACAGACCGTTGAGGATAAAGCAAGGGGCTAGCCCAATGGTAGCGATCAAGACTCCTGCAATGGATGGTCCAATCACCCGGGCGAGATTGACCAGACCGCTATATAACGTGACGGCATTTCTCAATTGTGCTTCGCCGACCATTTCGACGACAAAGCTTTGGCGGGTCGGATTGTCAATTGTACTGATCAGTCCGTAGCAGAGCGCAAAAACGTCGACCATCCAGAGGCGGACCAACCCGGTGAGTACCAGGATACCCAACCCGAGCGCCAGAATACCAAAAGTGGACTGGGTGAAAAAGAGCAATTTACGCTTGGAAAAGCGATCAGCAATGACACCGCCGTAGGGACCGAGAAACAAGACGGGTAAATACTGCAACGCCATCACCAGCCCTAAAGCAGTCCCGGAGTTACTCAGTTGGAGCACTAGCCAGGCTTGGGCGACGGATTGCATAAAAGTGCCAGACGTCGAGATGATCTGCCCGATGTAGTACAGACGATAGTTGCGGATTTTTAGTGATGAAAAGGTATTATTGGCATATTGCCCAAAAGCCCAAGCCATTCGACGCATCCTTTACGAAATTGATGCTATTATACACCGAAAAATGGCGCGACGCGCAAGCACTGCTGCGCCTTTCTCCGCGACGGCGGATTCCCCTGCGCGATTTTTTCGCCGCCGATAAAGAGCATCGGCAGATTCACCGTGCGATATTTCAAAATGCCTATCGCTTCGTTTTCTTCGACCAGCGCAATTTCGATGTTTGCTCGCGCCGCTTCGTCCAATACGATCTCGCGCATCAACTGGTAGCGGCGGCAAGTGTCCGCGCCGACGAGTCTCACTTTCAGCACACTAGCGTCTCCACGCCTCACCCGTGCGTATTCCGATCAGCGTGCGGATCGTGACGACGAGCCAGAACGCGGCGAGCCGCGTAAACGACAATGCGCCGAACCACTCGAACGCGTTCACCTTCATCACCCGCGCAAGCGTCAACGTGTCCACCGTGTGCGCGCCCAGTGGAAACGTGAACGCCCACCAGCCGATGCCGAAAGGCAAGCCGCTCGTCCGCAGATATTTTCGCAACAAAAGAATCGCGGCGGCGAGCCGCCACACGCCAAGCCCCACAGCGCAAGTGCGCCGAGAGGCGATAGCGCGTTCACCGCCGCGCTCAGATCGCTCTCGCTGGGGATCGCGGGATCTCCAACCCAAATATTCGCGCCGCTTTGCGCCATCCGAATCGATGGTCGAACAGCATACACATAGACGTGTCTGTTGACACTCAAGTCAATCCCGCTACAATGTCAACCCGGAGGCGACCATGAGCCAACGAGCGAATTACTTGAATGAAGTCGGGATGTTGAACCGCACACCGCGCAGTGGATTTCAGTTTCTCGGCGCCGGCAAACAGTCGGTCGCCGAGCACATGTATCGGATGATGCATGTCGCGTTCGTGCTCGCGCGGATGAGCGCCGAACCCATCGACGAACTGCATTTGCTGCGCCTCGTCATGTTCCACGATTTGCCGGAGGCGCGCACGAGCGATCACAACTATGTGAACAAAAAGTACGTTCAGGAGGACTTGGAGAAGCTGCTCGATGAGGGCGCGCGGCAATGGCCCTTTGGCGAAGAGATCGCCGCGTACATCCGCGAGTTTGAGACCGCTGCCACGCCCGCGGCGCGCCTAGCCAAAGACGCCGACCAACTCGAACTGCTGCTCGTGTTGAAAGAGCAAGGCGACCTCGGCAACCCGCACGTCGACGATTGGATCACGCCGCTTCTCGCGCGGCTGAGGACCGATGCCGGGAAGCAGCTCGCGCAGGAGATTCTCGCGACGCGTTGGGACGCGTGGTGGTTCAACGACAAGCGCGATCCCCACTGGGTCAATGGCAGCGATCCGCGCGCGTAAGAGGAAAGAACGATTCACACGCGGTTACTCGAATCGAAACCGCCACACCGCGAGTCCGAAGAATCCAGCCGCGTACGCCAGCAAGATTCCCGCCGGTGCAAGGACCGAGCCAAACGCAAGCCCGCGCACGACGATGTTCTGAAAGCCATCCATTGCCCACGCGCTCGGCATCAAGTGTCCGATCATGGCAAACGTCTGCCCGGTGACTTCGAGCGGAAACCACGCGCCGCCCAGCGCCGAAAAGACGAACATGGCGATGCGCGACCACCACGCTGCCTGGTCTTCGACTTTCGCCAGCACGCCGATTAACAGACCCAGACTCGCCGTCCACAGCGCCAGCGCCGCCATCACGAGCGCGATGGCGAGCGGCTCGCGCGCATAGTTCACTCCAAAGACCATCTGCCCGACGAGCACCAGCAACAGTTCTTGCGCGAACACCACGACGAACATTGCCAGGACGTGTCCCGCGATGATTTCGGCGCGGCTCATCCCGGTCGTGATCATCCGTTGCAGCGTGCGCGTTTTCCGCTCGGTCACCAGCAGCATAGCGGTAGTCGTCAAGCCAAAGACCGCAAACATCACCATCATTCCCGGCGATGATTGCGCGAACGAACTTGGCGCGCTTGACGTTTTCGCCGCGTACGCGTCTTCCATCGTCACGGTGAGCTGCGGATCGCGCCACGCGTGACTCGCTTCCGCGATGGCGTTCAGCATCGTCGTTTGACGCGCTGCGTCGCTCGAAAATGGCTGCACCGCGTTTATTTGTTCAACGCTCAATTTACCTACCTGCGCCATACTGAGCACCCGCGCAACAATCGCTTGCACGGCTTGACGCGCCGTCGCGCCGCCCGGCGTGTTCACGTCGGCAATCAGTTTGAGATTCACCGTGTCGCCGGCGAGCGTCCCCGCGCTAAAGTTTGCCGGCACGATGAGCGCGGCGGCAAGCGTGCCCTGCTGCACCTGCTCCGCTGCCTGCGTTTCATCGGTTGCCGATACCACGCGCAGCGTCTTGCTTTCGTTCAGCATCGACTGGAGATTCTGGCTCAAGATTCCCGACGCATCGGCGGTGACAAAACCCAGCGGCAAGCGCGAGTCCGTTTGAGTTCCGCGTCCAAGCGCAAGTCCCATAAAGCCGGTGAACACAATCGGCATAATGACCAGGAACAGCGCCGACTTTTTGTCTCGGATGATTTGGGATAGGTCTTTGAGCGCCAAATCGATTACCCGCATTTTGGGTCTCCCATCACGCAAAGCGTTTGCGGAAATTGAACGCGCCAATCGCAAAAAACACGCTGCCTATTGCCAGCATCACGAGTACTGGCAAAACCACATCGCCCGCACCTGCGCCATCCAGCGCGAGTTTCCATCCGCGCAGCGCCCAGCCCTGCGGCATCGCCAGCGTCAGCGTATCGAACGCGGCAGGCATTGCGACAGCGGTCGTGAACAAGCCGCCCAACATTCCCGTCGTGCTGAGCACGCCGCCAATCACCGGTCCGGCTTGACGCGCCGTCTTGATGAACGAAACGAGCATCACGCCAAATCCAGCCGCCGCGACCAGCAATCCGATGGCGACGAGGAGTACTGTAGCCGGCTATCCCCAATTGATCTTGAACAGCAGCGCCGAGACGATCATCAGGACGATCACCTGGACGGCGATGGTCACGAACACGGATGCGAACTTGCCAGCGAGAACGGTCGTGCGCGAGGTCGGCGTGGTAAACAGACGTGCTAGCGTCCCCTCTTCGTCTTCGCGCAGAATCGTCTGCGCGGCATTCGCGCCGGTAAAGAACACAAACATGATCATCATGCCCGCCATGATCTTGCCCATCATATCCGCAATCGGATCGCGTCTGACCTGGTTGGCAGACGCCGCGGGCGCTTGCACCGCGAGCAGTGGGTTGGTGCTGTGGCGAAGATTTCTCTGCATCTCGGCGTACCACGCCGAATAGTCTTGGAACATGGCGGCTTGCGCGGTTGGCTCAAATTTCTTTCCCGTTGCCGTCATTTGATCACTCACGACCTGGAGCGCGATCTTGCCGCTCGTAACGCCGTCGAGGAACAAGCCCATTACGTCCTGCACGAACGCCGGACCGATCGTAAGCGTCGGGTCGTGCAGGATCGTGATGGTCGCTCGCTCGGTGGGCGAGAGCGCGGCATCGGACAAGTTCGCCGGCACGATTATCGCGACATCGATCTCGCGCGCGTTCAACGCGGCGCGCGCGCTCGCTTCGTCGGCGATCTCGCTCACCTGAAGCCAACTGGGCATCGCGGGATCACGCAGAAAACCGGGAATCGTCTTGCCCAGTTGCAGCAAGTTTTGGTGCGGCTGATCGAGATTCACCACCGCGACGCGGAGCGTCGGTAGATTGAAACGTCCCACGCCCGCGCTCAAACCGCCGAACGCAAAATAGATCAATCCTGCAATCAAGAGCGGCACGGCAAACATCATTCCGAGCGCGAACGTGCTGCGGAAGGATTGGGTGAGGTCTTTTAGCGCAATGTCTAGGATTTTCATCGTGGCTCTCTAGTCGCGCAGCGCGCGCCCGGTCAAATGCAAAAAGACCGCTTCGAGATTCGGCTCGTGGATTTCGACCGACGTAATGCGTCCGCCCGCGCGCGTTGCCGATTCAAACAGGCGCGGCAGCACGCGATTGCTGTCATCCGCCAAGACGGTCAACTTGCCATCGCTGCCGGTCACGCGCGACACGCCTTCGACGTGTTGCCACGCGTCCATCACTCGATTCGCTTCGACGTTGAGCGTCAGTTCCAGCCGCGCTTGCTCGCCCACCAGTTTGATGAGTTCGTCGTGCGTGCCGAACGCGATCACCTTGCCGTGATCCATGATCGCAATGTGATTCGATAGCTCGGCGGCTTCTTCCATATAGTGCGTCGTGTACAGCACGGTCATCCCTTGCCGGTTCAAATCCTTCACGTTGTCGAGAATGTGACGGCGGCTTTGCGGATCGATGCCGACGGTTGGCTCGTCCATGATGACGACCTGTGGCTTGTGCAGCAACGCCACGCCGATGTTGACGCGGCGCTTCATCCCACCGCTAAACGTGTCGATGCGCCCTTTCTGCCGGTCCGCCAAGCCGATGACCTGCAGCGTCTCATCGACGCGCTGCTTGAGCGCGCTGCCGCGCAGACCGTACATCTTGCCCCAGAACGTCAGGTTCTCGCGCGCGCTGAGATCGGGATAGAGCGCGAGGTCTTGGGGCACGACGCCGAGCGCCTTCTTCGCTGCCGCGCCGTCGCTTCGGATCGAGTGTCCCATCACGAACGCGTCGCCATCCGTCGGCGCGAGCAGACCGGCAAGCATCGAAATCGTGGTGCTTTTGCCAGCGCCATTCGGTCCGAGCAGACTCAAGATTTCGCCTTGCTGGACCGCGAAGGAAATGCCTTGCACCGCCAAATGTTCGCCGAAATTCTTGGTCAGCTTTTCAACTCGAATTGCCTTACCGTTCTGCATTGTTTTCACTCCTGGCAGCCAGAGATTAGATCGCGCCTTGCCCAAATGTCGAATACACGCTCTCTGCCCACGCGCGAATCTTGTTCCAATCGCGCAGATCCTGCTCTTGCGCCTTCATCGCTTTGGCGAGCAGGTTCTCAAAAATCGAGAGCTTGGCGTAGTCGAGTCTGCCGGCAAAAAACGTTTCGGTCTTGGGCGTCACGATTTTCCGCACGGGCTCGGTGTACGTTGCGCGTACTCAGCCGCGCTCGATTATTCTTGACGAATTCGACTGCCTCCGGCAGCCACTGTCCCATTCGAATCGCACCGCTCTTGCTGGCATACGCGACGAGAATTCGGTTGTCCATCGTTGAATTCCCTCCCAAGGTATTTTGAGTCATTGCGATTTTTGGTTCGCGCGTGGCTGCCCAGCCCACCCTGCTGCACGTCAGCACGCTACCGCCGCCGACCGCGCAGCCCAGCTTGTTCGATTGCTTGTCATCCTATCACCGGATGTCCGGCATCGCATCACGCAAAAGAAGTACTCGCGGCTCAAACTTTTGAAGGAGAACATTCCTCGCCCAAATGGGGGATGGAGCATCGACGGCGCGCCGCGTTGACGAACGCCAACGTGCTTGACCTCTTAGGTAACGCGTGGTATAATGCAGTCAGTTACCTAAGCAGGGGACGAACGCCGCTTTATCTTCTATGGTGCAAAACAATGCCCCGGTCAAAGAGACCCAGCCCGCTGACCCAGCTCAGCGAAAAAGAAATCCAGCAGCTGCGCGAGATCGACGAACGGCTTCATCGCGTCGTGCAGGAGCGCCGCGCCAGTTTGCCGCGCCCCGCCGTTCACGCCGAGCAATCGTTCGGCTCCATTACGTTTCGCTACGAAACCGTCCGCTGCGGCAAAAAGAATTGCACCCGTTGCCCGCACGGTCCTTATTGGTACGCGTATTGGAAAGAGGGCGGACGCACGCGCTCGCGTTACGTGGGGCGCGTCCTGCCCGAATCGGCGCGCGCGGTCTATGAAGAAAAGCAGCGCGCCAAGCTCGAGAAGAAGAAATAGTGAAACGTGAGGCGTGAAGATCACGAACTCCGTTTCACGTTTTTATTATCGGAGGCGACTATGCATCGGATCATTCGACCTTTGGCGCTCCCCCGCGTGTTTTTCTTCGTGCTGATCGCCGCACTGGCGCTGGGCTTGACCGTGACGGCGACGAACGCCGGCGGCTACGGCGAACGGCTGAGCAACGGTTCGTTCGAAGAGGGCTTTGATCCCAACGGCGTCGGCGCGAACTGGGTTGGCTTTAATAACGGCGGCTCGGCGTTCTACCATTTCCAGGACGATACATCGCCGGCGTTCAGCTTTGACGGCAGCCATTCCCAGCTGATCGAGATCAGTACCATGAATTATTACGTCACCGAGCCGGAACGGTACGCCGGGATTTATCAAACCGTTTCCGTCGTCGCCGGCACATCGTACACCTTGACGATGCACGGCGAGCTGCGCGTTCTGCCCAACGACCCCGATATGAACAACTGGGCGTACATCGTCCAGTGGGGCATCGATCCGAGCGGCGGGACCGATTGGAGCAAGGTAACGTGGAACGACGTGCCGTGGCAGAACACGTACGATTGGCTCAAGCCCGGTCCGCTGTCCGATTTTACGACGACCTTCGTCGCGCCGTCGAACAAAATCACGCTGTTCATCCGCGCGCTCAAGAAATTCCCAACGCACACGCGCGACCTCTTCGTCAATCTGGACGGCATCCGTCTCACCGGACAACTGCCAACGACGAGCGCCGCGCCGCAGGTCGACGTGACGTGGCCCCAACTGGTTTACACGACCAAGCCGTTCCCAGTTCACGTGAGCGCGTCGGATGCAGTCGGCTTGCCCAAGATCAGTCTCTATGATAACGACAAACTCACTTCGAGCGTGGCGTACGCCGTGGGACCGCTGACGAAACAGATCGATTTTGCCTGGACGCCGACGATCTCCGGCACGCACACACTCAGAGTCGAAGCGTTGAACGAAATGGGAATGACGACGACGGTGACTAGCACTATCAGCGTTGTGCCGATTGTCGAATTCTTCAAGAACGGTAATTTCGAAGGCGGCTTTGTGGGCAGCGCGATCGCCAAATATTGGGGCTTTTTCAACAACGGCGGACGCGATGTGTGGCAAGTGCCGTACGACGATACTTGGCTCCCCGTGGTGGCAAGCGGTCAGCATTCGCAGTTGCTTGAAATCAATACGACGATGTACGGTGAGGGCGATCCGAACCAGGAAGCAGACCGCTATGCCGGGATTTGCCAAGTAGTCACCGGCTTGACGCCGGGTGCATCGTACTATGTCACCGGCAAGGGACTGCTCCGCATCAGCGATGTCGAGAATCCAGCGCATCTTGACGATTGGAGTTACGTCGGGCAGTGGGGCTATTCGCAAGGCGCAAGCTCGGACTGCAGCGCGTGGAACAACGTGTCGAACTGGCAGACATTTCCGTGGCAGCACGTCGATTACCGCGAATCGCCCACCAAGATCAATTCGTTCACCTACATCATCACCGCGCCGAGCGATACGCTGACGGTGTACTTTCGCGCGTGGAAGAAATGGGCGATCGGCGCGCGCGAGATGCTGCTGAATCTCGACGACCTCAGTTTCGCCGGCTACCAGCCGTTGCCGGTGAGCACGCCAACTCCCACGCCAACAGCGACGATAACGGCGACCGTCACCCCGACACCAACTTCCACTTCCGCGCCTACTCCGACTCCAACGCCGGGGCAGTAAACGTAGCGCAGATGCGCAAAAAGAAACACGCGGCTTGAAACTCGAGCCGCGTGTTTTGCTATCGTCGGAGGTTTATCATTGCGGATGAGTGTGGGAGCGGCAAGCGCGATCTCTTCGATTATATTGGTTATTCGCTTCCATCGCAAATTCTCACTCGCGCGCCTCCTTGGGCTTTGGCGGCGTACATCGCGTTATCCGCCAAGGAGAGCAGCGTTACAATTTCATGGTGATGGGTGGGATAGGATGCCATCCCAATACTCACGGAGAGATGCACTTGGCGATTCCCAAACTCAATGGGATGTTCGCACAGCCAATCGAGAATTCGCTGGGCAACCACCGTCGCGTCTTTCTCGCTGGTGCCAGCCAGCAGGATTCCAAACTCGTCGCCCCCATAGCGCCCCACGACATCGGTCACGCGACATGCCGCCATCATCGCGTGAGCAATATGGATCAACGCGGCATCGCCGGCGACGTGACCGTACGTGTCGTTGACTATTTTCAAATTATCTACGTCCACTAACACCACGGTCAACGGAAAATTGAAGCGGACGGCGCGAGCCAGTTCAGCGTGAAGTCGTTCTTCAAGTGTGCCTCGGTTCCACAAGCCGGTCAGCGGGTCAATCGCGGCTGCCCGTTCGAGCGCGCCGTACAACCGCGCGTTCTGCAAGGCAATCGCGGCAAGGTTGGCGAAGATCGACAACGTGCGCAGATGATTGGCGTTGAATGGACCTGCTTCGTGGCGCGACCAGATCGTGAGCCAGCCGATAAAGCGGTCGTGCGATTTCAAAGGCGCGATCGCAACAGAGCGGTTCCCCAGCTGCCGTCCAACACCGGAGGCAAGGGCATCGGTCTGTATGTCATTGGACAAAATGGGGCTGCCTGTCTGATAAACGATTCCGTGCAATCCCTCCGTGGCGGATGCGGTTCGTCCTTTGATTGTCTCTGCATCCAGCCCCCAGGCAGCCACAAACGTACGCGTGTCCGCTCCCTCGTTGGGTATGCTCAACGCGCTTGTCTCTGCGCCCGTCAACTGCACCGCCTTCTCTACGATCAATTCACGCGCGCGCTCGAGGTTCAACTCACGGACCAAAGCGGATCCCAGCTCCTGGACCAGCTCCAGCTCGCGGACGCGTTGGTTCAGTTCATCGTGCAAACCAGCGTTTTCGATTGCCGCCGCGGCTTGATCGGCAAAGAGTGTCAGTAAGTGCAAATCGTCTTTCGTAAAAGGCGGCTTGTCAACCGACCGGTTGACTTCGATGGCGCCGATGATTTGGTCCTCGGTGCGAAGAGGCGCAAATACTCCGTGTCGTGCGGCGCGGTTACCCGAGCTTGATGCCAGAGGATAAATTGAGACATCATTCACCAACAGAGGTTCCGCCGTGGCGATGACTCGACCTAGAATCCCTTCTTGCAGGGAATATTTCTGCCCTTGGCGGATGTCTGTGTCGATTCCGAAACCAGCGGCGCGTGTTCGTGTCTCGCGATCTGGATTGACCAGATCGATGGTCGCCCGGTCTGCCTCAAGCAGATGGGCGACCTGTTCGATGATCAATTTGAGAATTTCGTCCCGCGCGCGCCCGCTGATCAGCACCTTGCTCATTTCTTCCAGAGTGCTGAGAGCGCGGAGTCGCTTGACCGACTCGGTATGCAGTCGGGCATTCTCGATTGTCTGAGCCGCCTGGATGGCGATTTTATTCAGCAGATCGAATTTGTGGCGAGGAAACGGGCGGCTGGGTCGCCGATTGAACGCGGATAAGCATCCAACGACTTGGCTATTCACGGCGAGCGGCGCGATCATCGCCGCGCCCGCTTCGACCTCCAGGGTTTCGCTCGAGGTTACCCTGCCGTTGCTAATCAGATCGTTGACCAACAAGGACTTGCCGCCATGGATGACCTGGGCGCTCAGACCTTTGTGGCTGGAACGTTCACGGCTTTGTTGCGCTTTCGCTGCTACGCCAAAAGCTGCTACATCGCTGAGCGTCTGTTGATCTGAACTGAGAAGCGACAACACCGTCACATCCGCGCCGGTCAGATGCGCGGTCTTTTCGACAATGAGGTCGAAGACCGCTTGTAGGTTTTCTACATCGGAAACAAGCTGGGCTACTTCTTGGAGACCAGTGAGTTCATCCAATGGCTGGGTCGCGTTTTCGTTTAGGGCGCCGGATTCATCGTCCATCGCAAAGGTCCCTCGTGAACCTGGGATAATTCTACTTTCCAATCCCAGGTTAGGGAAGGGGGCTAACGGTACCAACGGCGGTCACAAAAATAACCGTAGTAAGCGCATCGAAAATAACACGCCGATGTTATTGTTTGTTTCTCTGCCATTGACTGCTCAACCTCCCGCAGGTTGAGTCGGTTGCTGGCTGTGACCGGGAATTGTTCGATCAATCAAGAAGGCAACCTGCGGGAGGTTGGGCTGAGTACTGCCACTGAATTGACTTGCGTCACGCGGCGATACTCAACAGCGCGACCAGACCAAACGCCGTGATGATGACGCCAGAAAATCGGTTGACCCATTGCAGCGCGAACGAATTGACGCGCGAACGTAGCCAAGCCACGCCGCCGCTTAGGACGAGCCACCACAACGCCGAGCCGAGAAACACGCCGGCGACGAGCGTCGCGGCGGTGCGATAATTGCCATTCGCGTTCGCGATGCCCAGTCCGGCAAAAATCGCCGCGAACGAAATAATCGTCATTGGGTTGGTTACGGTCAAAAAGAAAGTTGAGGCGTACGCGGCGACGAGATGGCTGCCTTCGGTCACCGCCGTTTGCGCTTGCTCCGCCGGTTTTGCCAGGAGCGTTTTGATGCCGAGGTACACAAGAAACGCGCCGCCGATGAGACGCAGCGCGATCCGTTGATCGATCAGGATGTTGGAGATGAACGTCAGTCCGAACGCGGCGATGAAGCCATAACAGGCGTCCGCCGACGCCGCGCCCAAGCCGGACACCAGACCCGCCGCGCGTCCGTCTGCGAGCGTGCGCCGGATACAAAGAACGCCGATCGGTCCGACCGGCGCAGCAATCGAAAAGCCAATGGCGAGTCCACGAAGAAGAAAGGTCAGGTCCATTTTATTTGTCGGGGCGCGGTGTATCGCGCTCCGACCCATTTCAATATTCCACCGTGACCAGTTTCGGCGCGACGTGATCCTCGACGATCCGCACATCTTCCTGAATCAGCCCGACCCAGTAATACACGTTGATGCGCGGTGGCTTGTCGATGATGCGGACGCTGCCGCTTACCGTCACGCGCTGTCCCGGCATCAAGTACAGGTACTCGTTGCCGTCGATCGTGACGTGTTTCAATTCTTGGTTCGATCCCAACTGCCAGCGATACGGGTACGGTCGACCGATGCTGTTCCCATCCGAATCCAAGCCGACGCGCCACACGCCCGGCTGCTCGTAATCGCCCAGCGTGTTGAAATTCTGGCTCGTCGTGTACACCGTGCCCGGCTCCGGTCCGCTCGTCCGAATCGGCACGGGACCGACATTCTCCACGGTCACAGTGAACGTTAGCGTTCCACCCAGCGGCACGAGCAGCGCGTTCGGCGCGGTGACCAAACTGGGCAGCGCTTGCGGCGACCAATCGACGCCGGCGTTGGAGATGGTGGCGCGCGGAATGCCGCCTTCCGAAATCGTCAATTTCTTGGAAACGGTCGTGCGGTTGCCAACCGCGTCCACCGCGTCCACGACGACATCGTATGTCCCATCCGGCGGCGGCGTTGCGCCCAGATCGATGCCGCCGTCGTAATCGTACTCGTGTGGACCCGCGCAACTCATTCCATTTTTCGTGCAGACCGTCGTCTGCTTCTCCGCGATTTCGTACCGATTCTTTCCGTCCGTCAGATAAACATCCACCTTCGCCGGCTTGGTCAGGTCATAGTGGATTGCGACGCGGTCGTTGATGCCATCCTGGTTCGGCGTGAAGGAATTGGGGAAAACGGTAAAGTTGAGAATCTGCGGCGGCGTCGAGTCCGCGCCGGTGATCGTCAGCGTCTTTTCCACTTGGGCGACCTGACCCGCCGCGTTCTTCGCTTCGACGACGACGGTGTACTTGCCATCGGGCAGTACGCGGTCGTTCACCGCGCCGCTGAAAAGCGCCTCGTACGATCCCGCCGCGCGCGGCTGATCGATCCGAAAATCGTGCCGCACGCCTTGCGCGTCGATCAAGTAAATCGAAACGTTCGCCGCGCGACCCACCGAATAGCGAATCGTCGTCGACGGATTCACGCTGCCGGCGTACGGCGAGATCGCGTCCGGGTTGATCGAGACTTGATCGATCAACGCGCCGCTCGCGCATGCGCTGAGCGCGAAGAGAAGCAATCCCATAGCCAAAATTCGTCTGAGCAAACTAACCTCCCGAACGTGGAACACGGTCACAGTTTATCCGCAAAGCGGCGCGGAGTCAATTCGCTGCGCCTCAAGTTCTGAGCCGGCGACAAGTTCAGCGCGCGACCTCAATCTTCGCGGCGATGACGCTGTTGCCGCCGCGATCCACCGGCAGGCGCGCGCCAGTCGCCGGGTCGTACAGCCCTACTTCGATTTGGTATGTACCCGCCGGCGCGTTCGCGTCGATTGGAACGCGGTACGTGTCCGACACGATCTCATTGGGCAGCCACGCGGTCGTCGGATATGCGCCGTCGCGCGGCACGCTATCGATTTGACCCCACAGCGGATTATTTTGTTTCGGATTGAACTGTGCGCCAACGAGATGCACGAACGCAGTGTAACTGGTCGCGATGGGACGGTCGGCGCGCCAGTAGAGCGTGATGGGCACGGCGTCGCCGGCGCGGAACTGGGTCTGCGGCAAATCGTAGCCGACGAGATGGATCGAATCGCCAAAGCGATAGTCCGTTGGATGCGTGATCGCGCCTGCCGGCGCGATGCCGGCGCGCGGCTCGACGCGTAACCGCGCCAGTTCCATCGCGCCGACCTGAATGCTGAAATCGCCACTCGCGTCCGGCGGAATGACCAGATCGGTCTCGACACGCACGCGCGTACCCGCCGGTACCGGAACGGTCTGCGAATTGATTTGTGCCGCGCTGGCGTTCCGCGCGTTCCAGTACGTGACGACGCGCGCGGTATCGCCCGCCTGCGCTTCGTGGATTGGCAAATCGAAGCCGAGCAGTTGCAAATCGGCGTTCACTTGCGCCGCGCGGAGGTTCTGCGGCACAAAATCCGCGTCCGCGACGTTCGTCAGGTCGCGGGGCGCGGCAGCGTAAAGCACCAGCCGCTTGTCGCCAAACGTTTTCTCGAAACGCTGGGGCAGTTCGCGCGCCAACCGCGCCTCGAGCAAGTGCTGCGGATCGGTCGCCAGCGCGTCGGGAATCACGACCAGCCAGACGGCGTCGTGCTGCGTCAGCGCGCGCTGCGCCAGCGTATCGGCATTTGCCGTGTTCATCGGCGCGCCGTTCGGTACGCCGAGCCAATCGAGCGGCGCGCGCAGATAGTACAGGAACGTGGGCCACTCCTGATCGGTATCGAGCAGCACCACGTCGCCTTGCCGCGCGAAATCGTTGATCGTGTTTGCCAGCGTCGCATAATCGTCGGTCAGGCGGCGCGTGGCGTAATAATCGTTCAGCACGAACGCGCTGGCGGCGAAGACGAACAGGACTGCGAAAACCGCGACATAGCGCGAAAGCCGCGCAAGGAGCGCGACGCCGAGCGCGAGCAGCATCACGTAGGCGGGCGACAGAATCAGCAGATAGCGCGGCTGAATCTTCGGCGCGAAGAAGGAGACCGGAGTCAGAGAAAGAATGTAGATGAGGATGGGCGGCAGTACGACGATCAGAATGAAGAGCAGTGAGTAGTGGTTAGTGGACAGTGGATAGCCATCCTGCTTTCTGACTACTAGCCATTGACCGCTGACCACTGGCAGCGCTGCGATGATCGTCAGAGCAATCGTCAGGGCAGCATAGTTGTCGATGTTTGTCGTGACGCCGAGCGGCAGCACGGTCGCGACGAGTTTCAGGAATAACGAGAAATCGAACGCGGGCGCGGCGCTCCACGCGGCGGCGTTTTGCAGGTAGACGTACATCCACGGCGCGAACAGCGCGGCGGCGAGCGCATTCGCAATAAACCAATTACCCAATGAGCCAATGAGCCGAACTTCTGATGCGTGATGCGTGATGTGTGACGTGTAAAAAGCGCGGGCGAAGACGATGAGCGCGTAGAGGTTCACCGCGAGGAGCACCAGCGCGGCGAGATAGTGCGTCCACATCGCCAGCGCGGCGAAGACAGCGTAGCCGAATAGCGAAAGGCGAATCGCTGACTGTGGCAAAATGCGCCACAGCCATGGCGAGCGCCGCACGGGCGAATCCGAAATCTGAAACACTTGCGCCGCACGCAAGTGCAGGTGTCTGAAATCTGAAATCAGGTCTAACGCAAACCACACCGCCGCGAACGCGAAGAAGATCGACGGCGTATAATTCTTGATGTCCTGCGACCACCAGATGTCAAAGCGCGCCGTCGCGAGAAACGCCGCGGCGAGGACGCCGATCCACGCGCCGCCGATGCGCTTGCCGATGCGGTACAGCAGCGCGACCGTCAGTACGCCGAACGCGAGCGAGAGAAAACGCCCGGCGAACGCGTCCGTGCCGGCGAGCATATTCCAAAAGTGCAGCATCCAGTAATGCAGCGGCGGATGCTCGTCCGACGCGGTGCGCCACGCGATCCACGCCAAATCTTTTTGCGACAGCCAGACGCTCCAGCCCTCGTCCCACCAAACGTTCTTGTCGGCGAGACGGTAGGCGCGCAAAAAGAACGCGCCCAGGACAGTCGCGTAAGTGACGAGTGATGAGTGACGAGTGATGTGAAACGTGAAACGTGAAACGTAATTCGTCTGTCGTCTGTCGTCTGTGATCATTTCCCCGCGCTGCCCAAGCCAACGAGCGCGACGCCAAGACCAACGACCAACGATCCAGCCACGCGCAATGGGTTCAGCCCCTCGCCGAGAAAAATCCACGATTCAACGACGACGATGACGTAGCTCAACGCAAGCATCGGGTACGCCAGACTGAGCGGCACGCGCGAGATGACCGACAGCCAGAAGATCGAGCCGCCGCCAAAACCGATAAAGCCGATCCAGATATTGGGATTGGTAAAGATTTTGATCAGCATCGGCGCAATGGTGGAAACCGATACGAAATCAAATACGCCGATTTCGTTCATGCCCTTTTTCAAGAACAATTCACCGGTCGTGCTAAAGAGCATGGCGGGCAAGAGCCACAGCAAGGCAATTATAGTTTCGCGTGACAAGACAACCTCCGAGCGATGACCGAAGACGGAGGACGGAAAATCCGTCCTCGGTCGTCCGTCCTCTGTCATGGTTTGAATTCGTTCACCGCTTGCGCTACCGCGCGCACATCATCCAGCGGCAGTTCGGGGTACAGCGGCAGCGACAAGATTTCGCGCGCGAGCCGCTCCGCGACCGGCAAATCGCCCTCGCGGTACCCCAGGTTGGCGTACGCGGGCTGCCGGTGAATCGCGTGCGGATATTGAATCGCGGTGCCGATGCCGCGCGCCTGCAAGTGCGCGGCGAGTTCGTCGCGGCGCGCGGATTGAATGACGTAGAGGTGGTACACCGCCTGCCCGTACGCCATTTCGCGCGGCGGCGCGATGGCGCGGAGCAGTTCGGTATAGAGCGCCGCGCGCTCGCGCCGCGCCGCGTTCCACGCGTCGAGGTGGCGCAGTTTGACGCGCAAGACCGCCGCCTGCAGCTCATCGAGACGCGAGTTGGTTCCCTTGATATCGCTGGAATAGCGTTCGCGCCAGCCGTACTGCCGCAACAAGTCCACCCGTTCGGCGAGCGCCGCGTCGTTCGTGACGATTGCGCCGCCATCGCCGTACGCGCCGAGATTCTTCGTTGGATAGAAACTGAATGCAGCGATGTCGCCGTATGCGCCGACGCGCTTGCCGCGGTACGTCGCGCCGTGCGCCTGCGCGCAATCTTCGAGCACGAAAATACGCGGAGCGTGCGCGTGCGCCAAGTGAAGGATCGGATCGAGATCGGCGCTCTGTCCGAAGAGGTGTACCGGGATGATCGCTTTGGTGCGCGGCGTGATCGCGCGTGCGAGTTGTTCGACATCGATGAGCATCGAGTCGGGACGCACGTCGCACAGCACTGCGCGCGCGCCGGTCATTTCGATGGCAGCCACGGTGGCGACCGCCGTATTCGGCACGGTGATGACCTCATCGCCCGAGCCGACGCCGAGCGCGAGCAGCGCGAGATGCAGCGCTTCGGTGCCAGAGCCGACGCCGATCGCGTGCGCCGCGCCGATGTAGGCGGCAAATTCTTTCTCGAACGCTTTGACTTCGGGTCCGAGGATGAACCAGCCGCTTTTCAGGACGCGCGCAGTCGCGGCGTCGATTTCGGGCTGAATCGATTCATATTGCTTGGTTAGGTCGAAAAAAGGAACCATCGTACTCCACGTTTCGACATTTGAACGTTCAAACGTTCCAACGTCTACCAGTAATGCTCTTTATATTGGCGGTAATACTCGAGTGTTCGCTTTAATCCCTCGCGCAAATTAACGCGCGGCTGCCAACCCAGCTTGCCGCGAATCTTGCGATAGTCGGCGTAATAGTCGCCGATGTCAATCGGCTTGCGGTCGGCGGGGTACGGGATGATTTTATAATTTCCGCCGGCGTTCACCTCGACGCACAGCGCGGCGAGATCGCGCAGATTGATCGTTTCGTCGCTGCCAAGATTGAGCACGAGTCCGTTCGCGTCGTCGGTGGTCGCGGTGAGCAGCAGCGCGTCGACGACATCGTCCACGTGATTGAAATCGCGCACTTGCGTCCCATCGCCCCAGATTTCGATTGGCGCGCCGTCGACGAGTCGGCGGACCCAATCGCCGAGGAAAGTCTGCCGCGCGTCCTTGACGCGCATCCGCGCTCCGTACGTGTTGGTGAGGCGCAGCGACACCGCGCGAATGTGGTACACGTTGTTGTAGAGGATGTGGTACCACTCGCCCGCCATTTTGTTGATGCCGTTCACGTCGGCGGGATGCAAGAGATGGCGTTCGTCCACCGGCAAATAGTCCGGCTTGCCGTAGATCTGGCGCGTGCTGGCGTAGACGATTTTGACGCGCGGGTTTTGCTTGCGGCACGCCTCCAGGATCGACAGTTGCGCGCGGCAGTTGATTTCCAAGTCGGTGTACGGATCGCGCATCGAATCGAGGTGCGACGTTTGTCCCGCGAGGTTGAAGAGAAAGTCGCGCCCCTGCACGAGATAGTCCATCGAGTACTCGTCGCGCACATCCGCGATATTGACGCGCACGCGGTCTTCGATGCCGGCGATATTGAACAGGTTGCCGCCGTACTCCGGGATGAGCGAATCGACCAGCGTCACGCGCGCGCCGAGCTCGACCAGTCGCCGCGCGAGGTTGGAGCCGATAAAGCCGAGTCCGCCGGTGATGAGGCAGTCGGCATTATCTAGGTTTCGGATTTCTTTTGCCATTGTTGTTTGATTCGTTTGAAATAATCCATACGTTCATTAATCTTGCCGATCTCTTTCGGGTAGAACTCAAGTAACACATCGCACAATTCGAGCATCCATTTCTTCCGAGAGTAACTTTCATTAACCTTGATTACATTCGCATTGGCAATTTGAATTTGTCCCCACCCCAACGCACCGATAGTCAGACAATCCCAGGCGAGAAACTCAATTGGGATAAAATGCGCTTGAGACACCTTTGCGCGTGTTTCGGTGATCGAATAATTGACCATCAAGACAACAAAATAGTTGTTGTCATCCTCGTAGAAACGCGCGAGTCGCTCTACCGAAGTTAGATTTGGCATATTAAAGTGCGTTTCCAAACGATGCGTTTTCACATCCACGATATAATAAAAGCCGGCGGGATCAGAGAACGCCAAGTCTGCCATTGCCCGCCGAGCAAATTGAGCGGAGTACTCTACGCTCAAATCGCCTAAAAGCAATTGAAAGTTTTCCGAAAGAACAGTCTGAATCGCATCGCCAACGGCGCGCGGACTAGCGGCGGTGCGTGCCGATAGAAAATCCGGTTGAGCGTTTAAGAGTTTGACAATTGCCTTTTCGATTTTCTTGTACCGACCCGTATAGAAAATTCGGCTTTTGGTCATTCGTGGTTGTCCTCATTATCCATGTTAAACAAAGGCAAATTGCTTTTGCGGTTTCTTCGCTTGGTCCGATTCAACTTTGGTTCCTGTGAATTACGTTCCCAAAAGACTCCCTCCGCATATCCTTGGATCGTCTGGTCGTCTGTGGCAAGCGCAAGCCGCTTTTCGGCGAGGCAACCATACATCGGATCAACTTCAATGCCCACATATTTTCGCCCAAGCTTCTTAGCCACGACCGATGTGGTTCCCGAACCTAGGAATGGATCAAGCACCAGATCATTCGGCTTGGAACTCGCGAGGATAATCTTCGCTAAAAGCTTTTCCGGCTTTTGCGTTGGATGATCGGTATTCTCCGCCATCGACCAGAAAGGAACCGTGATGTCAGCCCAAATATTTGATGGATGCGTCAAACGAAAGTCTCCACTTGGCGTTTGTTCCCAATCCTTGGGCTTGCCTTCGGGATTTGTATAAGGGGCGACCACTCGGCGTTTGAGTTTTACTGCATCCACATTGAAAGTGTACTGCTCCGATCTAGTGCAAAACCAGATATCTTCGGAGCAATTCTTCCAATTTGCTGTTGCCCCTCTGCCCTTTTCGCGTTCCCAGGTGATGCGATTTCGTACAACAAGATATTTTTCCGCCACTAAGTGAATCGCTGATGAAGATCGCCAGTCACCGCAGATGTACACTGATGCGGTCGGTTTCAGTGTTCGTATCAACTTGGGAAGCCACGATTCAAGCCACGCCGCGTATTCCGCAATGGAGCGTTCTCTGAACGTCGTGCCATTAAAAGACTTGGTGAGATTATACGGCGGATCGATAAACAAAAGATCAACAAAAGCAGGCGGCAACCAATCAAGAATCTCGAATAGGTCTTGATTGATTATTTTTTTCTCGATGCTTGCAGACGTGACGTGACCAGCGATCTTAAGCAGATTCTTTCGATAGAGAATCTGCTCGTCATCAGAGAGGGTGATTGTTCTATTTCTCATTGCTCGCGTTTTCTCACGTAGTCTTGCCATAGCCATACCTTCCAACAGTGTTCCGCTTCGCGCTGTACTCGCGTGTCGCCATCGGATGAGATCCGATGGCTATCAGGCGTCAAACCCGCTTCGCGGGTTTCCAGCGCGTTAGGCGTCGGTTTTCAACCGATGCCTTACTTGCGCCCAATCACAATATACTCAATCGGATATGCTTCCGCGTCTGCGTCCTTGTTGCTCGCGAATCGCCCGGTCTTTTTGTCGCGCTTTTGCGGCAAAATCTTGGACGGGATTTCGCGCTTGATGATTCGATCCAGCGCAAACCCGGCGTGCTGCAAACTGTCCGCGAACGCTTCCGCGTTGAGAATGTCCACGCCTTTCAACTGCGTGTTGCCGATGACGTAGCAGCAACGTCCACCCGGCTTTAAGATGCGGTAACTTTCGTCGAAGACTTGCTGCATATCCACAAAGTACGCTTCGACTTCGCGCGCCATCTTGGCGCTGACTTGCGACATTTTCTCGACGATGTCGCGCGCAATCTGGCTACGCGGTTTTGTGTTGTCGGACGATTTGTAGGACGTGCCGATAAATTCTTTCCGGTAGGCGGTCAGATCGTCCGCAAAGTCAAGCCAAATGGTGGACAGTTGATGCAGGTCGGCGTACTCGTAGCTGGTCACGTACGGACTAGAACTGACGATGAGATCGACGGTCGCGTTGCGCGCGGACTGGTGTCGCGCGTCGCCAATCTTGATTTGCAAGTACGCTTTCAGGTGCTCGCGCGTCCGCGCCGGCACGACGGCGTAAAACTCGGCGTTGCCGCGCTGCATCTTTCGCAGATGCCGCCGCAGCGCGTCGATGGGTTTGACCGGCGGCTTGCTCAAATCGCGCGTCGGCTTGGTGCTGCCTTGTAGCCAGATCGAGCAGGTCTTGAGGATGTGGCTGAACGCGACGAGAAAGAAGTCTCGAATTGCCGGGTCGCGCTCCTGCTGAATCGCGCGCAGTATTTTGCCAAGTTCGTCGGTACTCTCATCGCTGAACCAGTACTTGATTCGATGGATATGCTTTGGCGGAATCGCCGGTTCGATGTGCCCATCTTTTAGCGCGGCAAGCAGCCCATTGATTTTCTTGCCAAGATGGTCCGGGTCGATTGGCGTCGCTTTGACCTTCGTGATGAGAAAGGCAATGCGATTGACATCCGTGCCGCTGGCGATGACCCCGCGCGAGATCGCGCTGACGATCGTCGTGCCGCAGCCCATGAATGGATCATTGACGTGCGCGTCGCGCGTCGGCAAATATTCGTCGAACAATCGCTCGACCAGTTGCGGAATGAATTTCGCCGGGTAGCGATGATAGTCGTGCGTCCATTTGCCGGTATCGGACGGCTTAGCTTGAATGAACGACCAGTCCGTATCGATCTCTTTGGCTCGGAAGAGATCGCTGATCTCTAGCGGCGATTTGATGGGAGTCTGCCTCGTCAGCGCGTTGCCGATCATCTTGTCTTCATCCGACCGCCGTCTGCGTCTTGTGCGCGACCTGCGCGTCGCGCTTGGAGCGGTATTCGCGCGCCGCTTCGCGCTTGACCACGAGCCGCCACCACCAATGGAACATGCGTGCGAGCGTCGCCGCGACGCGCGGAAAGTTGAAAAACTGCGATTCGCCGTACTGCCGATAATAGTGGTGCACCGGCACTTCGGTGAATCGATAGCCGGCGTCCTGGATCTTCTTGACCATCTCGAAGGTGATCGTGCCGGTTTCCGATTCCAACCGAATCACGTCGAAAATCTCGCGGCGCATCAATCGAAAGTCGCAGTCCACGTCCTTGATCTTGAGACCGAAGAGAATTTTTACAAAGTACTGGTACAGGACGCCAATGACGATGCGGTGGAACGGATCGCGCCGTTTGATTTTCCAACCCTGTACCACATCCACGTCGTTGGAAATTTTCGCGGCGAGCAATTTCAATTCGCGCGCGTCGTACTGCGCGTCGCCGTCGGTGTAGAAAATCCAATCCTTGGTGGCTTGGGCAAAGCCGGCGCGCAGCACGCCGCCATAGCCGCTCGGTCGCTCGCGGTTCTCAAAGCACAACTCGCGCGGATAGAGGCGCGACAATTCTTCGAGGATGAAACGCGAGTCGTCCGTCGAGCCGTCGTTGATGACAAAGACTTCGTAATCGTCCGACACCTCGCGCAGCGTTTGGATCGCGCGCATGACCATCACACCGATAGTGCCGGCGTCGTTGTAGCAGGGAAAAAATACGGAAATACTCGGTTTTGCCATTTGTCTGTGATTGCGCCTACGGTTGAACGGTGATCGTCGTCTTTAAGAGCACACGATCGCCCGCCGGCGCGCCGTTGTCGTCCAAGACCTGGAGGCGCGCGAACGCCGGGTCTTTCGCATCGTACCAACCGATTTCGATTTGGTACTTGCCCGGCGCGGTGTCCGGTTTGATCGCCAGATCGTACGGGTCGGTGATATATTCGCCAGCCACCCAGCCGGTCGTCGGGCGCGCGCCGTTGAGCGGCTGCGCATCCTGCTGCGCGACGGGCTTGCCGTCGCTGCCAAGTAGGTGCACAAAGACGGTGTAGGGCTTGTCCACGCGAAGCGTGCCACGCGCCTGCCAATACAAAACCAGTTTCAGCGTTTCACCGGGTTTCAAAGTTGTTGCGGCGAGGTTGTAACCCGCCAGTGCTATCATGTTATTGAAATTAGCGGTCTGCGCTGTTTGTATATTCGGCTTGACGAAAACCCGGTCGGTTTTTTCGATGGTGAATGGCGAAAGATCGATCACGCTGCCGTCGCTCAACACGACGCGCAGGTTTGCGGTACCCGGCGACGCGGTGGCTGGAATCGCAATCGAGTATTGCGCGCGTACGATTTCGCCGGGGCGCCACTGCGACGTGGGAAATTGCGCGTTCGCCAGCGGCAGCGGATCGGACAGCACATCGCCGAACTGGACGCGCAGCGTGTAATCTTTTGCCGGCGCGGAATCCGCGCGCCAGAACAGCGTCAGCGGAATCGATTCGCCCGCGCTCGCCTTGTCGCGTCCGAGTTGATAGCCGAGAAGCGTGAACGGTCCGATCGGCTGGCTGATCGTGTTTTGGATGTTGAGCGAGATGAACGTCGCCGGTTTTTCTGCCGGCAAAACCGGGATCGGTCCAATTTTGACTGTCTTGCCGATCGGCGCGCCGTTCGGCGCGAGCACATCGAGTCCGCTCTCGTCGGCTCTGGTGTAAAAGGTCACTTGAACGAAATAGTTGCCCGCCGGCGCGCCGGCAAGCAGCGGCACGGTGTATGTGCCGAAAAGATCCTCGCCCTTCTTCCAACGCATCGTCGGATAGTTATAGCCGGCGGGACGGCGGTCCTGCTTGCCCCACAGATTGCCCGCCGCATCCACCACCCGCAGCGCGACGTCGTAGTCGTCCGTGAACGTATCGAGCGATTGCCAATACAAGTTGAACGACGCGCCGACATCAGCGGTGGTGGGGGCAGGCGTATCCCAGCCCAGCAGCTTGACGCGGTTCTTGAAATTCGCAACCTGCGGGTGCGCGATCTCCGGCGTCGCGCTGAACGGCTGGGACGATGTCAGCGTCCAGTGGCGTAGTTTCACTTGCCAGAACGCCGCGGTCAATTTTTCTTCCGTGCCGCGCGACGAAAGCAGCACCGGCACGAAACCGTTCGGATCGACCACGTCGTCCTGCCACAGCACGACCCACACGCCGCGTTTGCCGGCGAGCGTCTGGTTCAGCACGTTCGCGGTGTCATAACCGAGCACGTGATCGGTGTTGAGCGTTGGATCGTCCGGCAGGCGAATTTGCGGCGCGTTGCCGTGATAGTAATAGTCGAACGCGGGAAAGAGGTGACCGCTGACGAGAACGATCGCTTCGTCCGGCGCGATGTGGTCTTCGATGTAGCGCGCGACGCCGCGGAAATCGGCTTTGGTGAACGCGGGATCAAAGTACGCATTGGAATCGGCATACGCCGAGCTGAAAAGTAAAAAGCCAAAAGCTAAAAGTGAAAACGCGACCGCGATGCTGCGCGTGAAAATATTTTTCCGCCGCGCGAGTGAAAGCAAACTCGCCAGCCCTGCGCCGAGCAGCAGAAACAGCGGCGGCGAGGCGATCATCAGATAGCGCGCGTTGAACTTGGGATTGCGCGAGAACAGAAAGAGCAAGAGCGCGAGCGGGATGACCAGATACAAAACCAGAAAGGTTGTTGGGTAATTGCGTAGCTGGGTGGTTGGGAGATTGGATTGTTCGGTGGTTCGGTGGTTCGGTAGTTCGATAGTTCGATTTGTTCCTCGCGTGAGTAGCGCCCAGACTAACAACCCAACCACCAAACACCCTAACCATCCTGCGGCAATCCACTGCGCCTGCGCCTCCAGCACCGATTCGCCGGTCGTGAAATTCATGAAGATGTGGCGGATCGCCTCGTCAAGTTTGAGCGCGCCGCGCCAGTAACTGGCGTCTTCTCCAAAGCGCGCGACGACGAACGGTGTCCACGGCAGGAACGCGGCGAAGATGGCGATGAATGTAACTGTGGCGCGTGTTGCGAATTGCGTAAAATGTAAACGAAGGTCAGTGAACAGTAAACGGTAAACGGTGAACAATAGTTGGAACGCGATGATGACGAAAGCGAAATAATGCGTGTAGACCGCGGCGATGTTCGCGAGCGCAAAGACGATCCACCACGCCCGCCCCTGCCGTGGACGAGAGAGGGATGGGGTGAGCGCGCGCAGCAACGCGTAACTCGACAGGAGCAGCAGGAAGGTGATCATTGAGTACATCCGCGTCTCTTGCTAGTACCAGATGTACAGCGGCGAGAGCGTTGCGAGCAGTGCGGCGATCAGTGCGGCGGGGGGGGGG
>DAIDTM010000017.1 GCA_027457205.1 Anaerolineae bacterium
GTGCTCGCGGTTGATATCGATCCGAAGCATTTGCAAGTCGCCGCACGATTGGGCGCGGCAAAAGGCGCGTTGGCAGGCGAAGAGGCGCGCGCGATGGTACGCGATTTTACGTCGGGCTTGGGCGCGGATGTCGTGATCGACACGGTAGGGCACGCGGAATCGCTGCACGATGCGGCGATGATGACGCGGCGTGGCGGGCGCGTCGTCGGCGTCGGTTACATCGTTGGCGGGTTCGCGCGCGTGCAGACGGACGATTACGTGCTGCGCGAAATCGAATTCGTCGGCTCGCGCTATGTGCAGCGACACGAACTGGAGCATGCGATCCAGTTGCTGGCGAGCGGGCAAGTGCAAAACGTCGTGGACGACGTGCTGCCGCTCGAATCGGTGAACGAGGCGTTCACGCGCTTGGAGCAGGGCAAAGTAGTCGGCAGGACCGTGTTGCGCGTTGCCAAATAGAAAAATGTCAAGATCGATGACGCACCGTGAACGCGTGCTCGCGGCGTTTTCACATCAGCAGCCGGATCGCGTGCCTATCGATCTCGGCGGCTCGGTGGTCTCCGGCATCGGAGCCAAAGCGTACACACGTCTCAAGCGTCTCCTGAATTTGGAATTGGGCGAAACGCAGATCTTCGACCGGATGAATCAGCTTGCCGTGATAGACACGCCGGTACTCGATTTGCTGGGCGTGGATACGCGACCGCTCAAAGCCGGCTTGCCGGACAGTTTTCCCGATAGCGACCACGCCGACGCATACACGGACGAATGGGGCATCATCCGCCGGATCACGCCGAACGTCGATACCTTTTTCATCGCCAACGCGCCGCTCAGCGGCGAGATCACGCTCCAGGATGTGATAAATTATCCGTGGCCCGACCCGGACGACCCGGGCTATACGCGCGGCGTGCGCGAGCGCGCGCTGGCGTTGCGCGCCGAGGATGACCGGGCGATCGTTTTGTCGCTGAGCGGCACGGTCATTCAGCACAGCCAACTCCTGCGCGGTTTTACGGAATGGTACACCGATATTGCCCTTGAGCCCGACCTGATTTGCGCGCTGATCGATCAGATTCTCGAAATTGTGATGGCGACGAACGGGAAGATTCTGGATGAAGTTGGTGATCTAATCGATGTCGTTTTTATGTTTGACGATATGGCGATGCAAGACCGGCTCATCGTGTCGCCGCCGATGTACCGTCGATTGCTGGAGCCGCGTCTGCGCAAGTTTGTAGAGTTTCTGCACAGCAAGACCCGCGCGAAGATTGTCTACCATACCGATGGAGCCATCGCGCCGCTTCTACCCAGTATCGTCGATATGGGTATTGACGGGATCAATCCGGTCCAGGTGTCTGCCAAAGGCATGGGCGATGTGGCGGCGCTGAAGAAACAAGTGGGAGACCGCTTGACATTTTGGGGCGGCGTGGATACTCAAAAGACCTTGCCGCAGGGTACGCCGGCGGAGGTGCGTGCCGAGACGGCGAGCCGAATCCGCGATTTGAATCAAGACGGCGGCTACGTGGTCGGCGCGGTGCACAACATCCAACCGGACGTGCCAGCAGAGAACATTCTCGCTCTGTTCGAGACGGCATTGGGGAAAAGACTCAACTGAGCCGATCGATCCCATGGAGATAAAATGAAATTCGATCTCGTGGTTCGTGACGGGATAATCGTTTCGCCGGAAGGCCAAGCGCGCGGCGACCTGCTCGTCGCCGATGGACGCGTGGCTGGCACGGTTGCGTCCGGCACCGGCGAAGGCGCGCAAGTTGTTGATGCGACCGGGCTGTACGTATTGCCCGGCGGAGTCGATCCGCATGTCCACATGATGGACCCCGGCTTGACTGAGAAAGAAGATTTTACGACGGGCACCGGCGCGGCGGCGGTCGGCGGCGTCACGACTGTCGTCGAGCATCACCGCAGTCTGCCATTCGTCCTCGACGCGAAAACGCTCCGAGAAAAAATCGATTATCTATCGACGCGCGGGCTGATCGATTACGCGCTCTTTGGCGGCTTGCAGCCGGACAATATCGATCAACTGGAACCGATGTGGCGCGCGGGCGCGTCGGCGTTCAAGGCGTTCACGTGCAATCTCCACGGCGCGCCGGCGGTCTTGCCCGGCGATCTGCTGACGGCGTTTCGCGCGCTGGCTCGCTTCGACGGACTCGCGCTGGTTCACTGCGAGGACGAATTCATCACAAAAGCGAACGAGGAACTCTTGAAAGCCGCGGGGCGCAAAGACTTCCGCTGCGTCCCAGAATGGCGCACGCGCGAGGCGGAAGAGCTCGCGGTCGCGAGCACCGCGCTGTTGGCGCGCATCGCTGGCGCGCGCGTCGTCATCGCGCATGCCAGCCATCCGGCGGTGCTCGACCTCATCAATCGCGAACGCGCCGCCGGCGCGAAACTGTGGGTCGAAAGTTGTCCGCAATATTTCTATCTCACCGAAGACGAGATCGACCAGTGGGGACCGTGGCACAAGTTCACGCCGCCCGCGCGCGACCGCGCTTCGACCGAGGAGATGTGGAAACGCCTGCAAGCTGGCGAGATCGATATGCTTGTCGCCGACCACGCGCCGAGCACGAAAGCCGACAAATCGAAAGGCCTGACGGACATTTGGGCGTGTCCGTTCGGTATTCCCGGCGTCGAAACAGTACTGCCGATGATGCTGACCGGCGTGAACGAGGGCAAGGTGAGTTTGGAGCGCGTCGTCGCGGCGCGGTCGATGTTGCCGGCGCAGGTCTACGGACTGTATCCGCGCAAGGGCAATTTGAATATCGGCGCGGACGCGGATTTTGTACTGGTGGATATGAAAGCCGAAAGAATATTGCGCGACGAGGACGTCGTCGCCAAAGTCGGTTGGACGCCGTATGCAGGTCGCCGCGTGAAGGGATTGCCGGTTAAGACGTTTGTGCGCGGCAAACTCGTCGCGGAAAACGGCAAGCCGGTCGGCGCGCCGGGCTGGGGCAAGTTCTTGCCGGGTCCCGGTGCGCGCAAGTAATTTGCCACAGAAGCACACAGAATCTCACAGTAATTTTCTATGTGTTTCTGTGTGATTCCGTGGCTAATCAATTTTCAAAATGGATCATTTTGCGCGCGGGCAGGCGCACGTCAATTACGAAGAGCGGACCGATTTCGCGGCATTGCGGCGCAAGCGAGTCGCCAAGGCGCAAGCCGAGCGAGACGCGGTGCAGCTCGACGCGCTCCTCGTCTGGAAAGACGAAAACGTCCGCTACCTCACCGACTTGCGCCCGCAGCTCATCGCCGGCAAAACGACCGCGCTGAACGGCGCGCTGCTCGTCGCGGATAAATCGCCAATCCTCTTTTGCTCCGGCGGCGAGCGCGATCGCGTTGACCGGACGATGCCGTGGATCGCCGAAGCGCACACGATTCCGATCATCGAAGAGCGCGCGCTGATCGAGGGATTCGTGCGCGACATTCTCGCGCCGGTGTTGCGCGAACACGGCTTGGCGCGGGCGCGCGTCGGAATGGACGAGGCGAACACGGCGCTCGTCCAATTCATCGCCCGGTATCTGCCCGATGTGATGATCGACGACGGCGATACGCCGATGCAGCGCGCGCGGCGCATCAAACTGCCGGAAGAGATCGCGCTGCTGGAAGAGGCGACCGCGCTTGCCGATGCCGTCACCGCGTCCGGCGTCGCGGCAGTGGCGGAGGGAATGCGCGAGTGCGATGTCGCCGGCGAAGCGATGCGGACACTCTTCCGGCTCGGCGGCGAGTACGCGCACGTGATGACGCCGTTCGTCGCGTCGGGCGAACACATGGCACCGCCGCACCGCATCAGCAGCGACAAACTCATTCGTTACGGCGACATTGTGTTTATCGACATTGGCGCGGCGTGGAACGGTTATTTTGGCGACGTGGCGCGCACGACGATCTGCGGTAAGCCGTCGCGCCAGCAGCAGGAAATCTTCACCGCGGTACACGACGCGCTGCGCGCTGGTATCGATAAAATGCGCCCGGGCTGTACGAACCGCGACGCCGCGCAAGCGATTATCGAGACGGCGAACAAATACAATTTGGGCAACCGGTTCCTGTCGCTCTTCATCGTGCATGGGATCGGCATCGGCGCGAACGAGCCGCCATACATCGGCGAGACGCTGCCAGGCGCGCCGGTGTTCGAGTTCCAGCCCGGGATGGCGTTCGCGGTCGAGCCGCTGATCTGGGTCGAAGGCGTGCGCGGCGGTGGCGGCGTTCGCCTCGAAGAGATGGTGCTCGTCACCGACGGCGAGCCGCACGTCATGTCGCGCGCGCCGTTTGAGGAAAAATTGCTACTTTGATTGTCCGCGAATTACGCGAATCTGGAATTGCGAATTGCAATTTGTCATTCGCAATTTGTCATTTGTCATTTTCAACTTGTCATTGCTTACTTTTCGCTTTTGCCCCTTCGCCTTTGCTCAGGGCATGCTTTTCACTTTTGACTTGTCTCAATTCCTCCAACTCGTGATGTCCCTCGTCTTCCATCGCCTTTTGCCATTCCGGGCGCGTATCTTGCGCGTCGATCAGCGCGCGAATCTCCAGAATCTGATCGCGCAACAGCGCCGCTTTCTCAAATTCCCATTTCTGCGCGGCGTCTCTCATCTGTTTTTCCAGTTCGGCGATCAACCGCGCGCCTTCGGATTTGGGAATCTCGCCCAAGCTGCCGGTCTTGTATTCGCCGCGCGGTTCCGCCGCGACGCGCACGCGCTCGGTGAGGTCGCGCACCTCTTTGACGATGCCCACCGGCTCGATGCCGTGCGCTTGATTGTGCTCCGTCTGAATATTGCGGCGGCGATTCGTCTCGTCCAGCGCGCGCGTGATCGAGTTGGTCATGTGGTCGGCGTACATGATCACCTGACCGTTTACGTGCCGCGCCGCGCGCCCAATCGTTTGGATCAGCGCTTGTTCGCTGCGCAAGAATCCTTCCTTGTCCGCGTCGAGGATCGCGACGAGCGAAACTTCCGGCAAGTCAAGTCCCTCGCGCAGCAGGTTGATGCCGACGATCACGTAGAACTTGCCGAGCCGCAGGTCGCGGATGATCTCGGAGCGCTCGACGGTCTCGATGTCCGAATGCAGATAGCGCACCTTGACCCCGTGCTCGTCGAGGTACTCGGTCAGATCCTCCGCCATGCGCTTGGTCAGCGTGGTCACCAGGACGCGCTCGCCGGCCAGGGTCCGCAGCCGGATCTCGGACAGCAGATCGTCGATCTGGGCCCGCACCGGGCGGATCTCGACCAGCGGATCGACCAGGCCCGTGGGCCGCACCACCTGCTCGACGATCTGGCCGGACAGCCGCTTCTCGTAGGCGCCCGGCGTCGCCGACACGTAGATCGCCTGCGGTGCGAGCTGCTCGAACTCCTCGAAGCGCAGCGGCCGGTTGTCGAGCGCCGAGGGCAGGCGGAAGCCGTATTCGACCAGCGTCTCCTTGCGCGAGCGGTCGCCCTTGTACATGGCGCCGAGCTGCGGGATCGTCTGGTGGCTCTCGTCGACCACGAGCAGCGCGTTCTCGGGCAGATAGTCGAACAGGCACGGCGGCGGCTCGCCCGCCTGCCGGCCGCTGAGATAGCGCGAATAATTCTCGATGCCGGCGCAGTAGCCCACCTCGTTCATCATCTCGAGGTCGAACGTGGTGCGCTGCTGCAGGCGCTGCGCCTCCACCAGCTTGTTGGCCGCGTGCAGTTCGAGCAGCCGGGCCCGCAGCTCCTCGCGGATCAGCTCGACCGCCGAATGAATCCGCTCCTTCGGGGTCACGTAGTGGGTCGAGGGATAGACCGTGAGCCGCGGCACCTTGCGCATCACCTCGCCCGTGAGCGGGTCGAAGTGGCTCAAGGACTCCACCTCGTCGTCGAACAATTACACCCGCACCGCCTCGCGCTCGGACTCGGCCGGGAATATGTCGATGACGTCGCCGCGCACGCGGTAGGTGCCCTGCTGCAGGTCGATCTCGTTGCGCGTGTACTGCATGTCGGCGAGGCGGCGCAGGAGCTTGCGCTGATCGAGCCGATCGCCGCGCGACAGGTGCAGCACCATGCTGAGGTACGCCTGCGGATCGCCCAGGCCGTAGATCGCGGAGACGGTCGCGACGATGATCGAGTCCGGGCGCTCGAGCAGCGCCTTGGTCGCCGACAGCCGCATCTGCTCGATGTGCTCGTTGATGGAGGCGTCCTTCTCGATGAAGGTGTCCGAGGCGGGCACGTACGCCTCCGGCTGGTAGTAATCGTAGTACGACACGAAGTACTCGACCGCGTTCTTCGGGAAGAACGTCTTGAACTCGCCGTACAGCTGGGCGGCCAGGGTCTTGTTGTGGGCGAGCACCAGCGTCGGGCGCTGCAACCGCTCGATCACGTTCGCGATGGTGTAGGTCTTGCCCTAGCCGGTCACCCCGAGCAGCGTCTGGTGCGCGAGCCCGCTCGTGAGCCCGTCGACCAATTGCGCGATCGCCTGCGGCTGGTCGCCCGCCGGCGCGTAATCGGCATACAATTCGAAGCGCATCCGTGGATTCTCGCACGGACTGCGCTGCGCCACGAAGTTGGCGCCTCAGGGCCATATTTCGTACACTCCTGCGGCCCCGAATCGCCCCCCCGCCACGAGGATCATTCCGTTGCCCGCGTCCCTATCCAAGCGAGTCCAGAAG
>DAIDTM010000018.1 GCA_027457205.1 Anaerolineae bacterium
CCGCGACCGCGGAAACGCCGAGCGGTTATTACACCGTGCGCGCGGGCGATACGCTCTTTTCGATCGCGTCACGCTATAGCGTCACCGTTGACCGAATTGCATCGACGAACAATTTGCCGGCGAATGGTTTGATCTACGTCGGCTGGACGCTCAAAATTCCTTCAGCAGCCAGCGTGCCCAGCGCGCCGAAGACATCGGCGCAGAGTTACATCGTCCAGCCCGGCGAAGACCTCGCACTGATCGCGCTGCGATTCGGTACGACCGCGCAGGCGATTGCGCTCGCAAATAGTCTGCCGAACGCATGGATGGTCTACGCCGGTCAACGGCTCACCATTTCTAGCGCGCGCGCTTCTGCCCCTGTCCCCGCGGCTTCCACAACCGATATCCGCGTTGCGAATATTCCGCTCTATCAGCAAAAGCAAACACTTACGTGCGAAGAGGCGGCTGCCGCGATGGCGACGCGCGGCGCGGTCAGCGAGGCGCAGCTCCTCGCGGTGATGCCGCGCAGCGACAATCCATTCGCCGGAATTCGCGGACGCACCAACTCGCCCTACTTTGGCGGACTGTCCGATTACGGCGTGTACGCGCAGGGGCTGCAAAAAGGACTCGCCGCGCTCGGCATCCGGTCGCAGGTGCTGTACGGGCAGAACTACGACGATTTCAAGAGCGCATTGCTGGACAATCTGCGCGCCGGCCATCCGATCATCTGGTGGCACACCTGGCAGGACACGTACCAATCGCCGGTGATGGTGAGAATGGCGGATGGCTCGTCGGTGAAACTCGTGCCGTACGAACACGCCGGCGTGATCGTCGCGGCGAACGATCGCGGCGTCACGTACAACGATCCGTACGATGCGACCGTGCGATTCGTCTCGTGGGCAGACCATCGCCGCGTGTCCGGTTATTTCGATAATATGGCGCTGGTGGTTCAGTAGGGCAATTTTACAAAATTGTCCTACCAGGGTTGTGATGATTCAACTTCGCGAATTCACGTTGGACGATTACAATGCGGTCTACGCGCTCTGGCAGAATGCCGGACCCGGCATTGGACTGGGACGTTCCGACACGCGAGAAGAAGTTGCCAAGAAATTGCAGCGCGATCCCGACTTGTTCATGCTGGCGGAAGAGGACGGCAAAATCATCGGTACGGTGATCGGCGGTTTCGACGGGCGGCGTGGGCTGATCTATCACCTCGCGGTCGAGCCGTCGCGTCGCGCGCGCGGTATTGGCAAGATGCTGATGGGCGAGATCGAGCAGCGGTTGGTCGCCAAGGGTTGTCTGCGCTGCTACCTTCTGGTGATGGACGACGCGCGGGATGTCATCGAGTTTTATCGCCGCCTGGGTTGGGAAACCTGGGGTGTGACGGTGATGGGCAAGTCCATTGCATAGACACAACTGAGGTTCATCATTGACTACACGACCACGCGCGCGTGACCTTGGAATCAAAATCGGACGAATCAAACCGGGGCGGTACAACGCGATCACCGATGTCGCCGGCGTTCGTGTTGGACACACGACGATCGTCGAAGGATCGGGCAAGTTGATTCCCGGCAAAGGTCCCATCCGCACCGGCGTCACGGCAATTCTGCCGCACGGCGGCGACCTGTTCCTCGAAAAGGTGACGGGGACGGTGCATCGCATCAATGGCTTTGGCGAAGTCACCAACTCGTAGCAGATTCACGAGATGGGTTTCATCGAAGGTCCCGTTATGCTCACGAACACGTGGAACGTGCCGCGCGTCGCGGATGCGGTGATCGATTGGAGCATCGAGCGGAATAAATCGATGGGCGTGGATACGTGGGGCATCAGTCCGGTCGTCACTGAAACGAGTGACCAATTTCTCAACGACGCACGCGGGCGTCACGTCAACCGCGAGCACGTTTTTCACGCCATCGATTCCGCCGCGGGCGGCGCGGTCGCCGAAGGCGCGGTAGGCGGCGGTACCGGGATGATCTGCTACGATTTCAAGGGCGGCATCGGCACCGCGTCGCGCAAGTTGCCGGACAAACTCGGCGGCTACACCGTCGGCATCCTGACGCAGACGAATTTCGGCTGGCGACCGCAGTTGACCAGCGACGGCGTGCCGGTGGGACGCGAACTCGCGCAGTACAAACCGCTGCGGCGTAAAAGCGAAACGCCGCCGGAAGCGCAGCGTCCGCTGGACGGCGGCTCGGTGATCGTCGTCATCGCGACCGACGCGCCATGCTCGCATCGTATCCTGAATCGATTGGCGATGCGCGCGCAGAACGGACTCGCGCGCACGGGTTCGCACACCGGCAACACCAGCGGCGATTTCGTCATCGCGTTCTCGACTACGCGGCGGAAGAAGCACTACGCCGACGCGCTGACGTACACCGCGGAGCAGGTGATAGAGCAAGGCGACCTCATCAACTATTTGTTCTGGTCGGTCGTCGAGGCGACGGAAGAAGCGGTGCTCAATTCGCTCTTCAAGGCGGACACGATGATCGGGCGCGATGAGCGCGTGGTGCCGGGGCTGCCCATTCAAGAGACGGTCGATGTGATGAAAAAGTACGGGCACACGGAAGTGCATCTGCCGTGATGGGCATTGCGTGTTACGTGAAACGGAACACGCATCACGGGCAATGGATAAAAAATGCGAATCGGCATTCTGACCATCAGCGACCGCGCGTCGCGCGGCGAATACGAAGATGAATCGGGTCCCGCGCTGCGCGAGATGGTCCAGCAGCATTTCGGCGAGGACGTGGATTTGACGTTCATCGTGCCGGATGAATTTATGGAGATCAAGCGCGCGCTGCTCAAATGGTGCGACGACGCGAAGCTCGATCTGATCCTGACGACCGGCGGCACCGGGTTTGCGCCGCGCGATGTGACGCCGGAAGCGACGCGTGCCGTGCTGGAGAAGGACGCGCCCGGCTTGGTGCAGGCGATGATCGCCGCGTCGTTGCAAAAGACGCCGCACGCGATGCTGACGCGGATGGCGGCGGGCATTCGCGGGCAGACGCTCATCGTCAATTTGCCGGGCAACCCGAAAGCCGCGTGCGAAAACCTGCAAGTGATCCTGCCCGCGCTGCCGCACGCGCTGGAACTGCTGCGAGGCAAGCCAGGCGAGCATCACACGTACGAGAATCCCATCGACGAAGAAGAACGCAAGCGCGATATCGCGAGCGACTGAACCCCCACCCTAATCCTCCTCCGCTGGCGCAGGGGAGGGAACGACTGAACTTCCGCCCCCGTTTGCCCGGTCTTGGCA
>DAIDTM010000019.1 GCA_027457205.1 Anaerolineae bacterium
TCTTTTGCGCGCCGTGTTCGTCGGCAATCATCATCTTGAAGAACGTTTCCCAGCTAGTCTTTTCGTCCATCGTTACCTCCTCGTCGGGATGACTTTATTTTTGCAATGCGGTGACTTGCTTTACTTTCGGGAACAAATCCCGGACCGTGCTTTCCACCACGCGGTGCAGCGTCCACGGCATCAGCGGGCAGCCGTCGCACGCGCCGCCAAATTCGACGACAACATTTTCGCCGTCGAACGAGACGAGTTTCACGCTGCCGTTGTGGTAGATTTCGGCGTAATGACTGATGGTCTGAATGGTTTCCGACATCCGTTGCGCTTCGTTCGGTGGAACGGGTTGATTGGTAGCCATACGATTCCTTTCTATTCCTTCGGCTCCGCTCAGGATGCGGCGGCGCGGTCGCGCACAAACTGGAGCGCGAGCGCGCCGGTCACTAGAACGATTGCGGCGTAAAAAGCTTGGATCGCAATCGAGTCCGATCCTGCGATCGGATCGACCGGATGCAAGATGTTGATCGCCCCGTGCAGGACGACGATGACGATGACCGCGTTCGCAATGGCTGCCAGCGCGATCCAGCCCGCTTCGCCGATCCAGCGCGCGACGAGATAGACCAGCGCGGTCAGCGCGAGAATCCACAGCGCGCCCGCGACGCGCGGCTCGTCCAGCGTGAACGCACCCCACGCCAGCACCTGCGCCGGCGCGCTGATGACGAACTGCGCCAGCCAGAAAACGATGGCGGTTTCTGTTGCCGCCCGCGTCCAGCGCGCCACGGAGGCGTTCTTGATCGCCAGCGCCACAAGTCCGAGCGCGCCGGCAATCAGGTACGTGTACATCGACACACGCTCCGCCGCGCCGTGCGCGTAGACGATCTTGACGACGTTACCCAGCGTCGCTTCCGCCGGCGAAAGGACGAGCAGCACGGCAAGCGTAACGAGCAGCGCGACGTAGATTGTCCAACGGTTCGGTTGCAGCGCGCGCGGCAGAGCAATCATTGGCGCATTGGCTCATTGGGCAATTGGCTCATTGCCCTATTGTTCCATCAACTTGGCAATCTGTGCCTTGACGCGTTTGATCGCTTCAGGGTGGCGCATGACGACAATGTTCGCGCCAGTCTCGACGAGCGCAGACGCGGTGATGGTTTCCCAGTGGATCGCGCGCTCTGCCCAATCGCCCCACATTTCGGGAACGTCGGTGCCGACTTTGGCTTCTTTCACGCGCCATGCCTCTTCCCCTGGCGTCACGAGCATGGGTTGCTGCGTCATTCCGTCGCCTTGCAGCGCGGCGAGGCGCAGACGTTCCATCACGGAATAGCCATACTCGATGCCGTAGCCGAGCGCGCCGGTCGTCGGGTCCATGATGATGCGTTCGAGCGGCAAGCCCATATCGTGAATCAGAATGACCAGTTGCTTGGCAAGATTCACGTCCATCGGCGTGCGTGAATTGACGAGGTGGTCGTTCGCCATCGCCGCCGCGACCAGCGTGCGATAATTCTTGTCCTCGCACACGCCGAGCACGATGCGCTCGCCTTTCGTTTCTTCCGCGACGGGAACCAGGAACTCGTTGTCCAGTTCGGCTTGACCCGGACCAAAGACCAGCAGCGGCAAGCCGGTTGCGTTCAACTCATCGCGCACGACTTTTTTCGCGTTGGCTATGTTGTTCGGCGAACCGTCCGCTTGCGTCGCGCAGATTTTCAGTAAGATCAAATCGACGCCGAGCGCTTCGGCGGCTTTTGCCCACGCGGTCGGGTCATCCATCACGTCTTTCCACGCGTCCATCAGCACCGGCGACCAATCGACCGGCTTGCGGCTCTGGATTTCGACCGCAATGACCGGCGGATGCGGGACGGCGCCCTCAAATTGCAGGAACGGCATCGTGGACTCGCCGCCGATGGTCACGGTCTTGGCGCGCGTGCCGCCCTGTTCTTTCGTCGCGCCGATCGTGATCTCGCGTACCTTGCCGTTGTACTTTTCTTTCGGAATCTCTACCGCTACTGGCATCAGTCCTCCATTTATGATTTTCGATTTGTACCGGGATGAAATCCTAAATCGAAAATCGAAAATCTAGTTGGGTTGATCGAATGCGACGAGCAAAAACAGAAATACGCCGACTCCCATCAGCACGAGCACGCCTTCTTGCGGCGCGGTCGTCAGGAACCGAATCAACACGCTCGCGATCAGGATAACGACTGATGCGCCAAGCAGTAGGTTGGTCGTGCGCGGGCTGAAATGTTTTTCGGTTGGTTGTTGCGCCATTCTCTCCTCCGAGTCTCTGGGATTTGCCGATATTATACCGCGCTTGGAAAGAGACTCGAAATCGAGTGAGCCATGTGATCGGGTCGTTCGTCTACTTTTTTGCCGGTTTAGCGATTTTTCCAGCTGCCGGTTTTTCCGGCTCCAGCCCTGCCATCTCGCGTACGATAGCGCGCATCGTGACAACCGCGCTGGGTCGCGATGGACCGGGGTGCTCGTGCATGATGAACAGCTGGTGCACCTTTTCGTCCTGCATCAGATTCGACGCGGCAGTGACCGCCGCTTCCGGCGCGACGCTGATGATCTTGTCGGTCATCACGTCCTTGGCGGCGAGTAGTTCATAGTTGCGCGGATAAGCAAGGACGAGATCGGATTGCGAGACGACGCCTGCCGCGCCGAACTCGTCCATCACAATGATCGCGTCGGCGTTCTCGCGCGCCATGATCTTGGCGACCTGGGGCAATGACGTTTCTAGCGTGCACGTCGGCACGCCGATCTTCATAATGTCGCGGACGAGTCTAGTCATCGTAGTTTCTCACTCTCATACTATACTGACTACGCAACACGCAATACGAATTACGTGTTCCGTATTGCGCGTTGCGTAAACACCCTTACATCATCGGATCCATCGCGAGCGCGGGGTGTCCCTTCTCTTCCAGGAACTTGACGAGGTCGGGCACTTCGGTGCAGATCTTCTCGTCCGCGATCTTGTCAAGCAGGTCAGGGTCGCCGGCGAATTCCGCAGATTTCTTCAGGTCTTCGCCCATCGTCTCTTTGAGAATGCTGGACATCCAGACGACGCGCTTGAATCCGCCGTCCGCGCTGAGGAATTTTTTCGACGTGAGATAGTACTTGCCGACGCCCATCACGCCCGGCGTTTGCAGCCCGCCGCCCGCCATACCGGCGAGCGTGCTGAACGTCATCCCTGCCGGCGACATCGATGTGTCCTCGCGCGAGAGCACCATCACGCCGTTCGCTTCCGGGATCACCATGACGATACATTCAAAGCAGCCGCACGCGGTCATGGGATTTTCCATGATCGAGTACATCGACACATTCTCGACTTGCTGGTGCGAGTTTTGGTAGACAAATTCGTTGGGTCCCGTCCAATAGCCCTTGACCGAGTCGAGTTCTGTCTTTTTCGGAATTGGTTGGTTCGGTCCAGTGGGATTGATCTGGTAACTCGCCTTGCAGTCCAGCCACGAGTACGCGCCGCACAAGCCGACGCGTTCGGGGCTGATGACGCAGACGTGGTTCGGCGCGAACGACTGACACAGCGTGCACGAGTAGAACTCGTCGACGCTTTCGTCTGCCATATCGCCCAGGCGCGTGTTGCGCTTGTTGTACGCCTCGCGCGCGACCTGGAGCATCGTGTTCACGTCGTCGGGCTTGGCGTAAATCGTCACTTGAATCTTGTCGACGATCGCGCCAAAGTCGGCGTGGTAGCGCGCGTGCAAAATCTTGCCGAGGTCGCCGAGGCGAAAGCCCTTGTCATACGCGGCTTTGCTGATGCGGATCCACGCGATGTCGCGCTGACCGATGTGCTGCACACCTGACGCGCCGTTGATAAAGTGGTGGATTTGCCGCTCCAGCACCGGCTCGAAATCTTCCTGCATCTTGCGCCCGGCAACTTCGGCGACGATTCCCAGGTCGAGGTGACCGCCTTCAGGGATCGCATCGAGATCGGGACCCAGCACCTGCACCTTGCCGTCTTCGACTTTTTCCATCGGCAGCATATAGAGATTCTCGAACGCGCGCGAGTGCTTGCCGCCGCTTTCGGCGCGCAGATCGGCTTTGCGGACGACCTCGCCTTCAAACGCCGAGCCGTACGGAACGGGAATCGGCACTTCGGTCATCTTGATCTTGACGCCGCGCACTTCGATGCACTTTTGCACCAACTTTTCCGCGCGTTCCAAATCGTCCTTGCCTTCGATCTCTTCAAAGGGCATCGAAATGACATGCTCGTACGACGTGACGCCGGTTGGCAAAATCTGCGGAATAACCGTGTCGGCGACGACGGGAAAGCCGTAGGAAATCGCGCCGGCGGCGGTGGCGTACTTGAGATCGTCCACTTCGCCGAGCGCGAGGACGAACGCGAACACACGCGCTTTGTTGTACAGCAAGATCTCGCGCGACTGACCGCCCTTCATACCGCCGAAGGTGAGTGCGGAACGTGTCGCGAAACCGAGCGCATAGATCGCGGACAGCGTATCGGTGCCGAAGGGAACGATGTAGGTATCGTACCCCATCTCGACGCCTTCTTCCTGCAATTGGTGAATGATCGAACGACCGTTGACGTTGCCGGCGAGAAAGATCAAAATGTTGCGCCGCTGCAATTCGCGGATGATCTTGACGGCGACCTCATTCGACTTGGCAGCGCCGACGATCGCGGCAAAACCGGGCATACGCCCATCGACCAGCTGGATGCCCCACGACCGCAGTTGAATGTCGTCGATCGGTCCGTTGAGGTGTCCCGCGCCGTCGCCTTTGGAAAACTCGGGCGAGGTGAAGGATGCCTGCGCGAGTTGAAAGCCCGGCAGCGTTTCCGGCTGCTCGTTGTAGAGGTAACGCAGCGCCATCAACGATTCTTCCGCCAGCAGCGTCGCGATGCCGCTGTCCAGCGTCTCGCCGAGGTACGGCGTCCAGCGCGATTGCGCGGGCACCGGGTGCAGCAGCGATTTGACCTGGTCCATCACCGGGACGAGATCGCCCAGCGTTTCGACCTTGCGTCCGGTCAAGCCAAGAATCGTCGGCAAAAAGTACGCGGTGTTCGGGAAACCGATTTTGGTATCCGCGCCTTTTTCTTTTAATGCTTTTTGCAAGAACGCGTCTGTTTCGTGGACAATATTGTTCGCGCCGCGAATGGCAGACGTCGCAATGTAACGGGACATTCTCCTACCTCCTTGTGAGTATGGGCAATTCTCTATTTTCGATTATTCTGTGATTTCCAAGTCGTAATTTTTTCTCATCGACGAGGCGACGAAGCGCAGGTGTTCGAGC
>DAIDTM010000020.1 GCA_027457205.1 Anaerolineae bacterium
GCTCTTTTTGATTTCGCGCAAGACCTGCAGTCCGTTGCGCGCGGGCAGCGCCGCGCCGACGACGACCAAGTCGAACGGATCGCGCCAAAAACGGTCGAGCGCAGCCGCGCCATCGTGCGCGAGGGTGACCGCAAAGCCAACGCGCTGGAGCGCGCGTCGCGCCGAAACGCACAGGACGACGTCTTGATCGGCAAAGAGAATGTGAGTCGCGGAGTTATCGTGTGGTTTCATCGGAAGTGATTCGATTATACATCAAAACCGGCAAAGCGTAAATCTCGCGCAACACGGCTTGGACGGAACCTTGACAACCGGGAGAAGGCATCCAGGTTTTGCGCGCCAACATCGTCGACTTTTCAATGCGCCGCAGTGCGAATTATGCGGTATAATTGGATCGACTCAACTTGGCGCGGAGGAATCGAGAATGGAAGAATTTGATTTCGGCGGCGAAATCGTCTGGCGTCCAACGCCGGAGCAGATCGAGCGCACACACCTCAAACGGTTTATGGACCGCCACAACATCAACTCGCTCAACGAACTGATGCGGCGCTCGACCGATGACCTTGAATGGTTTTGGAACGCCGTGCTCGACGACCTGGGCATCGAATTCTACGAACCGTACAAACAAGTCGTCGATCTGTCGAAAGGCGCGCCGTGGACGCAGTGGTGCGTCGGCGGCAAAATGAACATCGTCCACAACGCGCTCGACAAGTGGATCGGCACGCCGACGCAAAATCGCGCAGCGATTCGCTGGGAAGGCGAGGAAGGCGCGACCCGCGTGCTTACGTACGGCGATTTGTTTCGGCAAGTCAATCGGATGGCGAACGGCTTGCGCGCGCTGGGTTTGGGCAAAGGCGACGTGATCGGCTTGTATATGCCAATGACGCCGGAGATTGCGGTGGCATTCCTCGCGATCGTCAAAATCGGCGGCGTCATTCTGCCGCTCTTCTCCGGCTACGGCGCGGGCGCGGTGGCGACGCGCCTCGTAGATTCCGGCGCGCGCGCCTTGTTCACCGCGGACGCGGCGTATCGACGCGGGCAGATCGCGCCGATGAAGCCGGTCGCGGACGACGCGATTGCCCAAGCCGAAGCGACCGGACGCTGCGCCATCCAGCACGTCATCGTCTATCCTCGCGCGGGCATCGACGCGCCGATGCGCGCCGGGCGCGACCACAACTGGGATGACATCATCGCGCATCAACCGCCGGCAGCGCCGACCGAGCGCACCGACGCCGAAGACCCGCTGATGCTCATTTACACGTCCGGCACCACCGGGCGACCAAAGGGCGCGGTACACACGCACTGCGGTTTCCCGATCAAAGCCGCGCAGGATATGATGCACGGACTCGACCTGCACGATTACGACACGCTCTATTGGATGACCGATATGGGCTGGATGATGGGACCGTGGGAAGTTTTCGGCACGCTACTCTTGGGTGGGACGATGATGTTCTACGATGGCGCGCCGGATTATCCCGCGCCGGATCGCCTGTGGCAAATGGTCGAGCGGCACGGTGTCACGCTGCTCGGCGTCTCGCCGACGCTGATTCGCGCGTTGATGAAATTCGGCGACGAACCGATCAAGCGGCACGATGTTTCGTCGCTGCGCGCGTTCGCGTCCACTGGCGAGCCGTGGAATCCAACGCCGTGGCTGTGGCTGTTCAACACGGTCGGCGGCAGCAAACTGCCGATCATCAATTACTCTGGCGGCACAGAAATTTCGGGCGGCATCGTGATGGGAAATTGGCTCAAGCCGCTCAAGCCGTGCGCGTTTTCAGGTCCCCTGCCGGGAATGGCAGCCGATGTTGTCGATGAAGATGGGAAATCAGTGCGCGGTCAAGTCGGCGAACTGGTGATTCGCAAACCGTGGATCGGGATGACGCGCGGTTTTTGGCAAGACCCGGAGCGATACCTTCAGGCGTATTGGTCGCGCTTTCCGAACGTGTGGGTGCACGGCGATTGGGCAGCGGTGGACGACGACGACCTGTGGTATATCCTCGGACGTTCGGACGATGTGATCAAGGTCGCCGGCAAGCGCCTCGGTCCCGCCGAAGTGGAATCCGCGCTCGTCAAGAATCCGGCAGTGCAAGAATCCGCCGCCATAGGCATCCCGGACGAAGTGAAGGGCGAGACCGTCGTCTGCTTTTGCATCCTCAAGCCGAATTACGCGCCGACCGACGCGCTGCGGCTCGAATTGAGGAATCAAGTTGTGAGCGAGATGGGCAAGGCGCTCGCGCCGCACGACATCATCTTCGTCCGCGATCTGCCGCGCACGCGCAATGCCAAGATCATGCGGCGCGTCATCCGCGCGGTCTACCTCGGCAAAGACGCCGGCGACATGTCGTCGCTGGAGAATCCGGCGGCGGTAGAAGAGATCAAGAAGGCGGTAAAGTAAAGCCCAACCAACTGTTCATCCCAGCCTCCCGCAGGTTGTCGACAGATATGTTTGTGGTCTTGAACAATCAAGCAATTTAGAACTGGAAGCTGCAGTTTGGTCAAACCTGCGGGAGGCTAATCCGCGACAGGAGCAAAGCTGCTTCTCGGTTTGAGGGGGAACAAGTGCCAAGTGCCGTACCCCTCGCTGCCGCGATTCGTCGAACTCTTCAGAGCAACTTGCTTCGCCGAATTGACGACCAGGGACTCGCCCCTCTCCTTGAGAATGCGCTCGCACACCCGCGCAACTTCAGGATCGAACTGGGTTCCGGATTTGTCTTTGATTTCGGCAATAATTTCTTTCAGACCTTTGGCGCGCTGGTACGGACGGTCAGATGCCATCGATTCGACGGCGTCGCACACGGCGAGGATGCGCGCTTCCAACGGAATCTGTTCGCCGGACAATCCATCCGGATAGCCGTTGCCGTCCCACCATTCGTGATGATGCCCCACAAAAGTCGCCAGGTGACGCAACCCCTGACTGGTTTCGAGCAAATCCGCGCCCAGCGTCGCATGCGCCTTGATCTTTTCGTATTCCAATCCGGTCAACTTGCTGGGCTTGTTGAGGATTTGCTCCGGAATGCCGATCTTGCCGATGTCGTGGAGCAGCGCCGCTTGACGCAGTTGTTCCAATCGTTCCGGGGGAAAGTTCAATTCCTTCGCGATGGCGGTCGCATAGTCTGCCACTTTGGCGGCGTGACCCAGCACGTACGGATCGCGCGCATCGATCATCTTGGAAACAGTGACGAACAAGTCGTCGTTCAATTGTCGAATCGCGCGGCTGGCGTTGAGCACTTCGCGGTTCGCGAGCGACAGTTCCTCGTTCAGCCGATGCAGCTCGTGGACGCTGTTCTGAGTGCGTTCCACGTACTGCTTTTGCGCGTAATGGATCATCGCCATCGGAATGGCGAACACCAGCAATCCGAAAACTCCCATGTGAACATCGGAATAGATAATCCCCATAAAGAGACCCATCAGTGACAGGGCGATATAGAAAAGCGCGGTCCACTGAAACTGCTCGCGCCACACATTCAAAATGCTCGCCCCGCCCGACAAGCCCATCGCGCCGCTGACCAATCCGGTCTCGACAAGGTAATAGGCGCACGCCGTAATCGCCGTGATGATGGTCAAAGGCACAAAGTTGTTCAGACTCAGCGGAATTTGGAGCGAGCGAAAAACGATCAGCGGGACCAGACCGGCGAGAACATGCGCCGCCCAATTGAACGCCGGCTTGTACCAGGCGATTTCGCGATTACGCAAATAGTGCGCCAGCACAATCCCCAGACTTACAGCCAACAGACCAACGATGCCCGCGATAAGAATCGCTGCGAAAGCGATCGCGACAGACACCGAAAACGTGCTGTCGCCATAGAGTCTGACCTCGTAGAGTTCCGCCAAGACGGCTAGGAAACACAAAATGCCCACACTGGTTAGATCGGATGGAGTTCTCTGCAATAATCCGATCAAGCCAGCTATCGCGCCGGCGCTGATGACCCCGCCAACAAATAGCGGCAGGAGAACATCTGCTTGGCGCGATTTCCGCTGAACGCGCTGATGATGTTCGCCGGTGGAATCTTTCGATTCATCGCTTGTCTTGACTCGTCCCGCCGCGCCCCCGGCAGTCGAGGTATAGATCTCATCAAAGGCGGCTACCAAGCGATCGGCGGTCGGCAAGCTTTCCAGTTTAAGCGAGCGCGGCAAGTCTGACGCGGCAACGACGCAGTTGCGTCCTTTGAGTTTAGCTTGGTATACGGCGATGTCCGCCTGATGGATCAAGTCGTTGGGCATTGCCGCATCGCCTGGAAAGCACGCGACGCCAAAACTCATCGTGGCATGAATGGGCGCTTCGCTCGTCCGTACCTCGAATCCGGTGGCTTCTACCATCTGCCGCAGCCGTTCTGCGATGGCGATCGCTTCGGTCAGTTCAGTCTCTGGCATCGCGATAGCAAATTCCTCGCCGCCAAATCTCGCCGCGATGTCGTACTCGCGAGTCACGGAACGAATGATCTGCCCAACCGAGGCAAGCACCACGTCGCCTGCCAGATGTCCGTAGGTGTTGTTGATGTTACGCAACAGGTCGAGATCGGACATGATGATTGCCAATGGATGCGAGAACCGTTTGGCGCGTTCCATTTCCGTGGTAAACAATTTGGCAAAATGCCCGGCATTCCAAAGCCCCGTCTTGGAATCTGTCGCGGCATCCTTCCTCAGTTGCGGAACCTTCAGCGCGCGGTAGGTGAGCAGTAACGGCGCCAATGCCGGCAGAATCAACCACGGATTCATGCTCCACACCACCGCCACAATGTATCCCAACAGGGTGTGAATCAAGTCTGCCTGGACATTCTCCACATCGACGCTCGCGACTTCTTTCCACGACATCCCGCGCGCAAGCACCAAAGCCAGAGCCAAGAGGACCTGATTCGTCCCGACATAGGCAAAAGCAGCCAGCAACACCGCCGCCACCGAAGATATTCCCATTTCCGCGAAAATATTGGGCGCTAAGACCGTGAGCACCAGACGCGCCGACGCTCCCGAAATGATGACCATCGCAATATTGAACGGCTGAAGATACCAATTACGCAGGTCGGGGCTATTGGTCAATCGTTCCTTTGCCCATTCAATCGAGTAAGAGACGATCACCAGCATCGCGAAGAGAAACGGGTGCAGCAGAAGCAACCCTGCAAACACAAACACAAACGTCGCATAGTAGAGCTTGCGATTTGGCACGTTCGCCTTGAAAAGTTGCGTCAGGGTCGCAAGCACCGTCAACGTGACAAACGCTTCCCACTGCGCCGCCAATGGAAGCGGACTCGAAAGCGGTAACACGGTCAACAAAATTCCTACGCCTAGAACGACCCCGATATAAAACCAGGCACGGTGAGACATGCAATCACCTCACTATTCTACAATGCAAAAGCAAGGGGACAGAGTAAGAGCAATACTCTTTACACCCTTGCTCTAGGTCTATCGTCATTTCTCTCTGTCATGTCGACCAACAGATCGGTTGCCGTTGGATGGACGACGCCGCAGTGACCGCTGCGTCCCGTCAAGACGACGATAACCCGTTTGAGTCATAATTTGGTCAATTCACGACCGCAGATGCGAAATCTAGACTCAGCAACCGCGAAACTCTCCTGATTTCTCCACTGCTTTCAGTTTAGAGCGAGACACACCGCACACCAATTAACTGGTCATCGCTTAGCGCAGCGCCAAGATGCTGAATCCTTTTCCCCAATTCACCGAACATCGTTTCTTTGACATTTGAACTCCGAGTCGAATTGAGATCGTGGGACGAACCACAACTCTACCACTGATTGGCGATGCGGCGACTAACTACCCCAGCTCGCCAAGGGTCTGATAGTAGGCAGGCACGACGTTGACGACCCTGACAATGAAACGCTGATCGAACAACCCCCCGAACTCGGACCGAAGGCGACGTGGTGGCTGAGAGGCATAAACGAAACGCTCATCATCACGACCATGCCGACCAGCAAGATCGCAACCAGAACGAACAGAATGCCCCATCTCAGCGCCGTCGAGTTTGCAAGTTTCTGCGTGTACATCAAATCCTCCTGTTTGGAAATCATTGGTTGGTCGAGTATCGAGTTCTGATAAATAATGCCCTGGCTGTCTCTCACAGCAAGGGCATCAAACATCAACGATGCGAGTCCTTGGCGTGTCATCGACAGCAACCGGATAGCCAGTCGCGCAAGTCAGCCATTGCCAACGAAGGAATCCGATAATGCGGATCGGGCAGGATGGTGAAATACGGCTGAGTTGGCAACCCGGCTATCCTGGCATCACGCAGAGGACCCGTGGCTTTGCGTCCCCACCTCTCGATGGGTTTGCCTTTTTCAACTGGATCTTTTCTGAATCTCTAACGAGAGTATAATCCTTGTCGGGTCACCAATCAATCGGGAAGAGGCGTAACGCGCGTAGCAAAGTTCCGAGGAAGAATCGGGAGAATACCGAGAAGGTTAAATAACGATAACCTTCGCGGCCAGAGGAATGTGAAAATCAGTTGTCGCTGCTCGGATCCGAGTCGTGCGCCGAGATCAAGCCAACACTGATGGCAAAACGTACCAGCCCGGCAGTATCATGAATGTTCAAATGGTTCATCAACTGCGCGCGATAGGTATCGACGGTCTTGGAGCTGACCTTGAGCTTCTGCGCGATCTCCTTGCGCGTATTGCCTTCGGCGATCAACTGCAACACCTGGCGCTGACGCGACGTTAACCGATCGAGCGGCGCCGGTTCGCCTTTCGCGCGGCGCACGACATCATCCACGACATGGATCACCGCTGCCGGACTAAGGTACGTTTCGCCGCGCGCAACCGCGGTGACTGCCAGCTCGAGTTCGGAGGAGCGCGCACCTTTCAAGAGGTACCCTTTCGCGCCGGCGCGCAGCGCCCGGATGACGTATTCCTGATCCGAGTGCATCGACAGCATGATGATACGCACTTCCGGGAATTCTTGGGCGACGCGCGCCGCCACCGTCAACACATCGAGTTCCGGCATCGCAATATCCAGCAAAGCCAAATCCGGCTTGAGCTTCTCGATCAACTCGAGCGCTTCTCTGCCATTCTCCGCTTCTCCAACCACTTGCACGCCGTCGATCTTTTGCAACAACGCGCGAATCCCGGCGCGAACCAGCGCATGATCGTCCGCGAGCAAAACGCGAATGGGCTTCACATCTCCCTCCTGCGCCCGCGCCGCTCGATAAATGCGCTGTGCGTGGACAACGGAACAAGCGCCTGGATTCGCGTCCCGCGGCCGGGGGCAGATTCAATGTCGACGCGACCACCCACTAGGACAACGCGCTCCGACATTCCCAAAAGCCCTAGACTTGTACCGGTGGCAGCGCGCTTGAGCGCGCTCGAAACATCAAAGCCAACGCCGTCATCCTGAACGATCAATTCCAGTTCCGCCCTGCGCCTTTTGAGTTCAACCACCACGCGGGTCGCGTTGGCGTGCCGGAGCGCATTCGTGATCGCCTCTTGCGCCACGCGAAAGCAAACTATCTCAACATCGGGCGGGAGACGGGATTCAATCGCATCAGACACAAGCTGAATCTTGAGACCCGCCGCCTGTGGCTGGCGGCTCACCAACCACTTGAGCGCGGGCACCAAGCCAAAGTCATCGAGAATCGACGGATGAAGGGTGAGTGAAAGATCGCGCACCTGATGCATCACGTTCTCAATCGCCGCCATATTTTCACGCAAGAGCGCGCGCGCCAATTCTTCCGATAGACCGGACTCGATCGCCTGCGAATTGAGCTGCACTCCCGTCAGCACCTGACCAATTTCGTCATGCAATTCGCGCGCGATGTTGCGGCGTTCCATTTCCTGCGCGCGGATCAGACTGTTGGACAGCGTCTGCAAACGTTCGCGGCTGGCGCGCACTTGCCGAAACAACGTCGCATTATGCACCGCGCTCGCCGCGTGCGCCGCAAAAAGCTCCAGCAATCGCGTATCGGCTTGGGTGAACTTGCGCGTCGTCGTAACGGTTTCGTCGACCACCAGCACGCCGATCAGTTCGCCGCCGTACAGCATCGGCGCTTCAACAACAGCGGTGATCGGCATCCCTTCGTAACGCGGCGAACGATATTTCGACGTGCGATAGTCATCGACGATCATGGGCTGCCCGGTCTGCGCGACGCGACCGGCAACTCCTTCACCAAGCGCCAGCCGCGCGCCGGCGGCGGGATTGAACGCCCCTTTCGCCGCTTCAAATTGCAACTCGCCGCGCTCCTTGTCGTAGAGATAAATACCGCCGCCCGAAGCATTGAGCAAAGTCGCCGCGCGTTCGACAATCGTTTTCAACAATCCTGGCAAATGGTACTGCGTCGCCAGATCGCGCGTGGTTTCGTAGAGCGCGGAAAACTCATTCGCGCGCCGCTCCAATTCCTGCTCCGACCGCCGCAATTCGGTAATGTCGCGCGAAATGCCCATCAAGCCGATGGGCTTGCCGTACGCGTCGGTTAGCACCGAGGCAGCCAAATAACTTGGAAAGACCTCGCCGTTCTTCCGCCGATTGTAGACTTGCTGAACGGAGCGACCCTGCGCGATAGTCGTCTTATTGATCGACGCTCCAACCGGCGGATCAGCATACAGAATGTCGACGCTTTTCCCCAGAACTTCCGCGCGGCGGTAGCCGAAAGTTTCCTCCGCCGCGCGATTGAACTCGACGATCTTACGGTCTTGATCGACGGCGATAATCATATCCAGGGAACTGTCGATGATGTTTCGCGCAAAGCCCAGCGAATCCCGCAGCGCGTCTTGGTTCCGCACGGATGTGGCGCTCGCCTGCGTTGCGCGCGCGACCACATCGCCGAGGCGTTCCATGCGATGCTTGGGCACATAGTCCGTCGCGCCCCGTTTGATGTATTCAACGGCTGCCTCCGCATCGAGGTGGTTGGCAAGAAAGATGAAGGGGATGTCAATTGACCGCTCTTGCATCAATTGCAGCGCGCGCGCCGCGCCGAATTGCGGCAAATCGTCGTCGACAAGAATCACATCGAAGGGGGAAGCCAGACGCGCGGCATAGTCCGATTCGGTATCGACGCGACAAGCGGATGGCTCGAACCCGGCGCGGCGTAATTCGAGCAGCATCCGGTCTGCGCCCGGCGAGTCGGCAACGATCAGGACTTGCAAAGGAATCGGCATCGGTTCCCTTTCCTCACAGAAAAGGAGCGCTCAAGTATTTTGTCAGCGAGCCAGAGCACAATAAGTCGTCGCACGTTGACTGCAAAATCAAGTATACAATCCTTTCGACAAATGTCAAAGCAAAATGGGTTGGATAGCAAAACGCCTGCCATTGGCGCGTAAAATCTCGCGCGGCGACGACCTACTTTTTTTCTCCGCCTGAATGTTGTATACTACCGCCATGCGGCAAAGCAAACTCCTCATGGCAGGCATTACGATTGACGGTGCGCTGCTGATCGTCTTGTGTCTCTGCGTCATTCTAGGTGTTTCCGTTATCGCACTCGATTCAACGCCCACACCGCCAATTGACGCAACCGCCACGGAAGAACCCTCGGCAACCGAAACGGTTCACCCCACGCAAACGCCGCGACTCACTTCGACGCCAACGACCACATTCACACCGTCGCCAACGCTCACCGACATTCCCACACCGACGCCGGAGATTGGGAAACCGCCCAAGCCGCCGTACGTTTTTCCGACGCCAATTCACATTCCGGGCAACTACCTTCCGACGCCGGTCACGACTCTAGTCAGATAACGTTGGAGGCATTTATGCCACGCAGATGAGCACGGCTTTAACATATTTTTAAGGCGCGCTTAAAACAGATTTCACCTACAACTCCTCGGCATCGGGTAGACTAGACGCGGATGGCATTCGAGCGCACAACGTCAGATGCGGAGGAGTTGTTTTATGCAGCGATTTCGCCACGCCGCGCGGGTTAGATTCGTTTTCTTGATGCCGATTGTCGGAGTCCTGCTGCTCGGTTTCTTTTGGTTCTTCTCTCAGCCCAAACCGACGCAGGCAGTCGCCGGTCTGCCGGCGACACGCACACAAACGCTTTCGCCTGTTCTATCGCCCCAAGTTCCGGCGAGCAACACGCCCGACATTCTGATCGGCTGGAACGATCTGGGTATGCACTGCATGAACGAAAGTTTTGCCAACCTTGCCGTGCTGCCGCCGTACAACACGCTGTGGGCGCAACTGATCCAGCCGGGCGCGACGCCTAAAATCATTACCGTCGGCGCGACCATTCAGTACAGTTTTGTCGATAACACGTACTCCGCCGGTAAGACCAACTTTTGGCAATACGCCGCGCAGTTATTCCCCGGCAGTCCGTCCGCCACGCAGCCGAACATCGGTCTGAAAGGCGCGGGACTCGCCGGCAACATGGGCGCGGCGAGCGATCACTTTATCATCGAAGGGGTGCCGCTGACGCCGTACCGTGACAGCGCGCCGGCGCCCGGTCCCGCGGATTGGTACCCATACCAGCTGGCGCACCTGGTCGCGAAGGATAGTGTCACCGGGCAGGTGCTCGCCGAAACGACGACGGTCGCGCCGGTTTCGACAGAAATGCGCTGCGATACCTGTCACGCGGACGGAATGCAGGATGGCATCGCCACCGGCAACGTCGAAACGAATATCCTGACGTTTCACGACCGAAACGAGGGGACGAACCTGATGGGGTCGCGCCCGGTGCTCTGCGCCAGTTGTCACGGCTCGAACGCGCTAGGACTGCCGGGGAATCCGAACCTTCCCAATCTCTCGCTCGCGATGCATCGACGGCATGCGGAAGAAACCAGCAATTGCTACCTGTGCCATCCGGGTCAACAGACGCAATGCCTGCGCGGAGTCATGTTCCAAAAAGGTTTGACGTGCACCACTTGCCACGGCGGCATGGCGCAAGTCGCCGATCCAAACCGGCGTCCCTGGATCGATCTGCCGCGCTGCGGCAATTGTCACGCTCCGCAGTTCGCGGAAAATCCGGGCAAGCGCTACCGTGATTCCGTTGGACATGGCGGGCTGTACTGCGAATCGTGCCACGGCAGCACGCACGCGATCTTGCCCTCGACTCAGCCGAACGACAATATCCAGAACATCGCGCTGCAAGGACACGCCGGCACACTGAGTGACTGCCGCGTCTGTCACGGCGTCGTCCCTAGCGGTCCCGGTCCGCATGGAATTTTCGGCACGCTGTTCTCGGGCGGTCTCTATCTGCCGTTTGTGAAGCGCTAAAAGCAGCCCCGACCATTCGATAATGGTAGGGGCTGTTCATCCGCGCTGCAATGTCCAGAGTTCGCCGTCGCCGGTCATTTCTTGGCGGGCGACCGAAACCCGTGCATGGCTGAGAACGTAGACGAATCCTTCAAAGAGACCAACCGTGTAATAGCACGCCGGATGTCGATACGCTTCCAGTCCAAGTTCACGTAATTCGTCGGCGATCAGATCGTCGCGGACGATGATCGAGTCGCCGTTGGGAACCAACTCCCGCACGAATCCCAACTCTTGCATCACCGGTCCAACGCGTTGAATCGCGACATCAACCTCCAACTGGAGCGGCAGCGCTTCGAGCAGATCGACCGCCGCGCGGTGACCGGCTTGCCGCATCGCCGCGCGCGCGCCGTTCGCGCCGATGGTCGTCGCGACGCCGTCTGCCATGAAGATGAGCGATTTTAGAATGGTCTCACAATCGACATTGTTCTGCATACTCCGACTTTCTGCGTGTTCGTCTTGCAACACGAGCGGCTCTACAAAACGCGTTGTCGCTGGATTCATCATTGTGCGCGCCCTCCGATGGAAATTATACCACCGTCTTTAGACGCCGCACGTAACAATCCATTACCGTTGCGTAACATTGCGTACGCGCGTTAGCCCTGCAAACCCCAACGCTCGCGCACGCGCGATTCAACCGGCGCAAAAACCAATCGATCGACCGCTAAACCAATTGCAATGATGACCAGCATCACCGCGATGACCTGACTCATATCGTTGAGTTCTCTGCCCGCGTTCAGCAACTGGCCCAGCCCCAGACTGACGTAGAGCAATTCGCCCGCCATCAGCGAGCGCCACGCAAACGACCAGCCGAGCTTCATCCCGGTAATGATTGCTGGCAACGCGGCAGGCAGGATCACCAGTGCGTACAAACGCCAACCGCGCGCGCCGAGATTCCGCGCGGCGCGCAAATAGAGCGGCGGCGTATTTTTCACACCGGCTTCAGTCGCCAGTGTAATCGAAAGCAGCGCGCCCATCACGACGACGAAGAGAATCGCCGCCTCGCTCAAGCCAAACCAGAGGAGCGCGAGCGGCAACCAGCAAATGCTGGGCAGCGCCTGCAAGCCCAGGACGAGCGAGCCGACCGTTTCATCGAGCAGACGAATGCGACCAATCGCCAGCCCCAGCTCCATACCCGCTACCGCCGAGATTCCAAAACCGATCAGAATGCGCTGCATGCTTGCCACGATGCCGAGGATGAATGTGCCATTCTGAAAGCCGCGCGCGAGCGACTGCGCAACGCCAAGGGGCGACGGGAAAACATAGTCAGGTAATGGACCGATCCAAGCAAATGCTTGCCACGCCGCCAGCAAAGCGGCAAAGAAAACAATTTGACGCGTCCAGCGATTTGCCACCCATCGTCTAAAGAACATCATCACCTACCTCTCGGAACGTCGCGCGCATTCCATCTTCGATCTGCGCCTCCAGATCGTGCCGCAGCACCGCTTGCTCAATTTCCCGCTCGCTCGTCAGCACATCGTCGCGCAGCACTGTCATCATCTCGCGCGCCAGATCGACGACCGCGTAACTCTCGATCTGACGCGGACGCGGCAGGTTGATCGTAAAGATTTGTTTGATCTTGCCGGGACGCGCGGAGAAAACGACGACGCGATCGCCGAGGACGATGGCTTCGCGGACGTTGTGCGTGACGAACAGCACCGTCTTGTGCGTATCCGACCAAATCGTTTGCAACTCGTCGTGCAGCAGGTCGCGCGTCTGCGCGTCGAGCGCGCCAAACGGTTCGTCCATCAGCAACACATCGGGATTGAGCGCAAGCGCGCGCGCCAGCGCGACGCGCTGCCGCATCCCGCCGGAGAGTTCGTGAATGAACGCCGATTCGAAATCGCTGAGATGAACCATCCGCAGAAATCGCCGCGCGGTCTCTTGCCGCTCGATTTTTGGCACTCCTGCCATCCGCAAGCCAAACGCGACATTGTCGATAACGTTGAGCCAGGGAAAGAGCGCGGCGTTCTGAAAGATCATCACGCGGTCGGTGCCCGTGTGGCGCGCCGGTTCGCCGTCGACGCGCACTTCGCCGGTCGTCGGCTGGTCCAAGCCGGCGATAATGTTGAGCAGCGTAGACTTGCCACAGCCAGACGGACCAAGCAGACAAACAAACTCGCCGGCTTGCACGTCGAGATCAATCGGTTCCAGCGCGGTCAGCGCGCCGTTCTTGCTGCGGAACTTCTTCGTCACCCCGCGAACTTTAAGTTTCAAAGAATACCTCGCTGGACGAATCAGTATTCACTGTTCACTGATTACCGAAGACTGGTTGCTGGTCACTGTACTTGTTCCAGTCCCTTTTCCTTCAACACCTGATTGAGCAGCGTCAGGTCGTAGATGCCATCCAATTGCGGCGGCGTGTCGCCGAGAAAGCCCAGCTTGAACGCCGCGTCCGCGGAGCCGATCAACGACGCGCGGATCGGGTCGTACGTGACCGTCTGCCGCGACCACGCGTCGTCCAGCACTGCCGTTGACAGCGCCGCGCCGGTCAAGCGCGCGATTTCGCGGTTCAGCGTTTGCTTCGCCGCTGCCGGATCAGCATTGATGCGCTGGGTCAGATAGACGTGCGCGGCAAGCCACTGCTTGACCACATCCGGATGCTCATTCAAGAATTTGGTGCTGACGATGACGCACGCGGTCGTAAATTTGCCGTCGAGCCACAGATCACGCTCGTCGAGAAAAATCTTGCCGCCGGCTTCGCGCA
>DAIDTM010000021.1 GCA_027457205.1 Anaerolineae bacterium
CCCACTCAAGCCGCGACGCCGACCTCTGCGCCGACCGCCGTGCCCACTCAAGCCGCGACGCCGACCCCCGCGCCACCCACGATGACGCCGACGCGCACGCGCGTACCGGCAACGCCCAAGCCGGCAGCCACCGCGACGCCGGCGAAACCGCCAGCGCCCAAGGGCAGCATCGCGTATCACGTCAACACGACTGGTATTGACAGCGTATTCTCGCTCAATGTTGCAACCAACGTGACTACGCCGCTAGAAGACATTGGACCGGTGATGGATTTGAGGCCGGACATTAACACGAACGCGGCACCGTATGCGTGGTCGCCAGACAACAATTCCAAATTTGCGTACATCGCAACCGTTTCTCTCGGCGGTTCAAACGTACTGCGCGTGCGGGATTTTGCCACCGGCACCACCATTCCACTTTATTCTTCCGACGCCAACGGCGGCGGACTCTCCAGCCCAACCTGGTCGCCGGATGGGAGCCAAATCGCTTTTGTCCGGATGACGCCGAACCAAGCCGGTTGGGCGATCGACAAGGTGAATGTGAATGCCACGCCTTGTACAACTGGCAAGACCGAGTGTGAGATCAGGAACGTGCCAGGCGAGCAGTACCGCGGCGGTCTGTCGTGGTCGAAGCTGGGTGTGTTCGCACTGGCGTTCAACACGACCGGCAAGAACGATGTGTACTCGATGTATTCCGACGGCAGCGGCTTGCGCAATCTCACCAACAATCCCGCTGACGACGGCTCGCCGGTGTGGAGCCCCAACGGCAAGATGATCGCGTTCACGTCCACCCGCGATGGGCATCCGCAGATTTACGTGATGAACGCGGATGGCACCGGCTTGCGCCGCGTCAGCCAGGACAATCTGGCAGACTTTTCGCCAACCTGGTCACCGGATGGCAACTGGATCGCGTTCGCGTCCACGCGCAACGGCACAACCAATATTTACATGATGGACCTGAACGGCAACAATGTGACTCAACTGACCAAGACCGGCGGCGATCGACCCGCGTGGTCGCATTAAATAAAGACCCGAAGGGTTTAGACCCTTCGGGTTTTTGTTTTCCAACCAAAGGACGAAGGCGCAAATTTCATCCTTCATCCTTCTGACTTGACTTCTGTTCTCCACTCGGCATAGCGCGTATCGATGCCGCGCACCAGGTCGTGGTACAACAATTCGACGCGCTGCGTGATCGGTCCGAGACTACCGTCGCCCAGCGCGAAACGATCGATCGATGCGATCGGCGTGATCTCTGCGCCGGTGCCGCAGAGGAACGCTTCGCTCGCTGTATACAATTCCGTGCGATCCACTTCGCGCTCGATCACGTCCAGCTTCAAAACGTCGCGGCAGAGCTGGATGAGCGTCTCGCGCGTGATGCTCTCCAGAATTCCACTTGTCACCGACGGCGTGATGATCTTGCCGTTCCGCACGATCATCAAGCACGCGCCGGGCGCTTCCGCGACTTTGCCGTTTGGATTCAGTAGCAGCGCCGAGTCGTAGCCGTTGCGCTTGGCTTCTTCGGAAGCCATCCGCGAGTTCAAATAGTTCGACGATGCCTTGACGCGCGGCGGCATCACGTTATCGGTGATGCGCGTCCACGAACTGACGCACGCGTGCGACATCTTGCCGCTCTTAAGCCGCGAGAGCCAGGTCTGCGTCGTCAGCACGATGCGCGCCTGATCGCCGGACATTCCGCCGAAGGTCGCCGATTCGGTGAACGCGAACGGGCGGATGTAGGTATCGGCAGCGTATTCGTTCGCGCGCAGCAGATCGATCACGCCGTGGCGCAGCGCATCAGCCGCGATGGGCTGTTTCATTCGAATCAATCGAATCGATTGCGCGAAACGCTCCAGGTGCGCGTCGAGACGAAAGACGAAGAGCTTGCGCGCGGCGTCGTTCCAATACGCGCGAATTCCTTCGAAGACGAGCGAGACCGTCGACGTGCCCAATTGCGAGATGTGAACGGTCGCCTCGTTCCACGGCGTCAGTTTGCCGTCGACCCAGATGAATTTTGGATTGTCTGCCATGGTTCCTCCCGGTGACGCGTAACGAGTGACGTGTGGCAAGATCGCTTTCTCGCCACGCGTCACTCGCCACATGTCACGCTATTTGATTGCCGCGCGTCTCACCAAATCGAGCGCGCGGGTCGTTACCCACGCCTGCGCTTGCTCTTGAATGCCGCCAATCGTGTGCGCGCCGTGCGCTGTTTCCTGCGCCGTCGCGACCGCGATGACACTCTGCCCGGTATCCTCGCCGTACATATCCTGCGCCGAGCCGGTCGTGCCGAGCACGGCGAGCGCAATGTCCGCGCCGGTCATAGCGCGGAACTGCCGCGCGATCGTCGCCGCGTTTTCCTCGGTCAGCTCGGTCACGTTGTCGAGGAGCATCGCGGATTTGAGAATGCGGGTGCCTTCGGGGCGCTCGCGCAGCGCCTCGGCGATCTTGCCGGCGGTGTTCGTCTCCGCGATCGCGATGCGCCAGTTGCGCGCGGCAAGCAAGCGCGCGACAACTTCGGGCACGGTCTCTTCGCCCTCGCCGTAAATCCAATCGCCCAGCCGCGCGCGCACTTTCGCTTCCATCTCCCGGATCAGCGCTTCGGCTTCCGCGCGTGTTTTGGCTTTGGCAGTGACGCGCACATCGGTCTGCCCTGGATGCGCCAGCAACCCCACCGTAGGATTCGTCGACGTTTCGAGGTCGGTGATCTTGGCGTCGACGAGACTTTCGCCGATGGCGCACGTCCGCAGCGTCTTGCTCAGGATGATTTGCTCGCCGCCGGTCTTTTCGCGCAGCCACGGCAGGATGCGCGTTTCCATCAGATGTTTCATCTCGCGCGGGACGCCCGGCAGCGAGATGACGTAATGATCGTCGATTTCGACGATAAAGACCGGCGCCGTGCCGACCGGGTTCTCGATGGGCGTTGCGCCGCGCGGGACGTATGCTTGGCGCACATTGTTCTCGCTCATCGGCGTACCCCACCGGCTGAAGCGATCGTGAATTTGCGCGAGCAGAGTTTCGTCCAGGACCAACTCGCGGTTCGTCGCGCGCGCGACCGCCTCGCGCGTCATATCATCCACCGTGGGACCCAAGCCGCCGGTCGTGATGATGACGTCGGCGCGTGTCAGCGCGTGCGTGATCGCATCGACGATGCGTCCCACGTTGTCGCCGACGGTCGTGCGGAAGTACAGATCGACGCCGATCTCGGCGAGGCGCTGCGCGATCCATACCGCGTTCGTGTCAGTGATTTCACCCAATAAAAGTTCCGTGCCAATGGAAATGGTTTCTGCGCGCAAGGTTACCTCAGTTCCCTTATTTCCTTCATTTCCCGCGTGTCCTCGAAAAGGAAATGAAGGAAATGTAATTTACGATTTGAACAGATTGCTGACGAGGAACACCACATTCGCCGGACGCTCGGCAAGGCGGCGCATAAAGTACGGATACCAGTGCGTGCCGTACGGGACGTAGACGCGCATCGTGTATCCGTTCGCCGCGAGTTGGCGCTGCAAATCGTTGCGGATGCCGTAGAGCATTTGAAATTCAAAACGCGTGCGATCGATCTTGCGCTCGGCGGTGTAATGTCTCGCCCAGCGGATGATCTTTTCGTCGTGCGAAGCGATCTGTAGGTACGCGCCGCCGCTCGCGCCGTTGGGCTGGAGAAACATCTGCGCCAACTTGATGTAATTCGCGTCCACGTCTTTTTTCTGCGGGAACGCGACTTCTGCCGGTTCTTTGTACGCGCCTTTGCACAGCCGCACCGTCGCGTCCATTCCGATCAGCGCCTTGACGTCCTCTTCGCTGCGATAGAGGTACGCTTGAATCACGATGCCGACGTTATCGAATTCCTCGCGCAGCGTCTTGAAAATGTTCAGCGTCGCCTGCGTGTACTTGGAATCTTCCATATCGATCGTGACCATTGTACCGATCTGCTTCGCTTTGCCAACGATTTGGCGCACATTGTCGAGGCACACATCGGCGCTGAGGTCGAGTCCCATCTGGCTGAGTTTCAGCGAGACCTGGGTCGGAGTTTGGGTGGCGGCGATCGCGTCGAGCGCGCGCAGGTAACCGTCCTTTGCCGCGCGCGCTTCGGTTTCGTTCGTCACGCTCTCACCCAACTGATCGAAAGTGACTTGGATGTTCTGCGCGTTCAGCTTCTTGACGACATCGATAGCTTCTTCCAGTGTTTCGCCGGCGACAAAGCGGCGCGACACGCGCCGCGACAATGGAAACCCGACGACGAAATTACGCATGAGCGTATTCGTCGACAAGGCAAGAAATACATCGCGTAAAATGGGCATCGTTATCCTCCTTGATTCCTAGCCCGGTGGACTCGAGCGTTCGCGCGAAATTCAGCGCAAGAAAACGACCTCACGCTCACTCCGTTTCAAATATACTCACAAATATCGATAAAGTCAAAGGCAAGTTGAACTAATGGTGGAATTGGGCTATAATCATGGCGAGGTGAGTGATGATTTTCAAAGTTGAATTTGAGCAAGAGGAAGACGGACGTTGGCTTGCTGAAGTCCTTGACATGCCGGGTGTGCTGGCGTATGGGCGAACCAAGCCGGAGGCGATTGCCAAAGTGCAAGCATTGGCATTACGCGTGTTAGCGGATCGACTGGAACACGGCGAGACGGCTCCCAATCTCCTGAGCGTTTCGTTTGCAGCAGCATGAGCCAATGGCGTTCCGCGAAAGCACGTCGAGTCTTGGCAGCGTTGTTGCGGATTGGCTGGGAAGTCAAACGGACAACTGGCTCGCATCGCATCTTGGCACGAGCAGGTTGGGCTGATACGGTTTTCGCTTTTCACGACGGCGAAGAAATCGGCCCCAAGATGTTAGTGCGTATTGCCAAGGCAACGGGGTTAAAGCCAGAAGACATCTGAGATCGTAACAGAAGCAAAAACATGAAGGCGAGTCAGTGACTCGCCTTCATGTTTTCTTTGCTATTTGAATTCCTTGATCGCATCCACGATTTGCTGCGCCTGTGCGTCCGTCAATTCCGGATACATCGGCAGCGAGAGAATTTCGTGTGCCGCTTTTTCTGTCTCCGGAAAATCGCCGGCGTGATAGCCGAGATTCTGGTACACTGGCTGAAGGTGCAGCGGAATCGGATAGTGAATACCCGTTTCGATGCCGCGCGCTTTGAGATGTTTTTGTAGCGCATCGCGGTTTTTGGCGCGGATGCAGTAGATGTGATAGATCGGCTGGATGTGCGGCGGAACGTACGGCGTCACGATGTCGGTATTCGTCAGCAGCTCGGTATAGTAATCCGCGATCTCGCGCCGCCGCGCATTCCACGCGTCGAGGTGCGGCAACTTCGCGCCGAGAATCGCAGCTTGCAGCGCGTCGAGTCGATAGCCATAGCCGGTCAACCTGTGCGCGTATTTTTCGCTGCGACCGTGATCACGCAGCATCCGCGCGTGCTCGGCGAGCGCGACGTCGTTCGTCACCAGCGCGCCGGCGTCGCCGTACGCGCCGAGATTCTTGCCGGGATAGAATGAAAAGCACGCGACATCGCCCATCGTCCCGGCGCGCTTGCCGCGGTACTCCGCGCCATGCGCTTGCGCCGCGTCTTCGATCACGCGCAGGTTGTGCTTGCGCGCGAGGTTGAGGATCGCGTCCATCTCCGCGGGCTGACCGTAGAGGTGGACCGGGATGATCGCGCGGGTACGCGGCGTGATCGCTGCTTCGATCTTGTTCGGATCGATGTTGTACGTGCGCGGGTCGATATCGACCAAGACCGGCTTTGCGCCGATGAGCGAAATCACTTCCGCGGTCGCGATGAACGTGTGCGTCGTCGTGATGACCTCGTCGCCTTCCTTCACGCCAAGGATCAACAGCGCGAGGTGCAGCGCGGCAGTGCCGCTGTCCGTGCCGACGCAGTACTGCGCGTGGCAGAACGCGGCAAAGTTCTTTTCAAATTCGGCGACTTCTTTGCCAAGGATGAACGAGGTGTTGTTCACGACGCGCTGCATCGCCGCGTCGATTTCCGGCTTGATCGTTTGGTACTGCGCTTTGAGATCGACGAGAGGGATAGTCATAGAGACTCCGTTTCAATGTTCAGAAGATGACACGAGCGACTCGAACAACATATAGCACAATCCAACGAAAAGAGCAAAAAGAACAAGATCCCGATTGACACATCTCTGGACGAGTCCTATAATTGGCGACCATAAGCCGACCATCTCTCAGGGATTCTATTCAGCGAGGTATAAACGATGATTCAGATTACGCATTTCGATGAAGCTCTGGCAAAACCAGACTCTAGCCATTACTTCGTGGGCAACGTGCGCACGTACATGCTGGTGGGAAGCGGACAAAGTACAGAGCTCGAGTTGTTGGCGGTTTACTTTAGCGCAGGTGCGCGCAACAAGCCGCACATTCACGAGAAAGACCAGGTGCTCCACTTCACCCAGGGTCGCGGAATCGTCGCGACGGAAACGGAGAGGCGGGTCTGCTCCCCGGGCGATATGGTGACTATCCCCGGCGGAACGTGGCATTGGCACGGAGCGACGCGCGACGAAGCCGCGTGCCACATTTCGATTCGACAGCCGGGAGCGACGAATTGGGAGGTCGAATCGAAGGACTGGTCCGAGTATTGAGGTGTGAGTTAGGAATCCTATAGATGAAATGCTCGCACTGCTGACGCAGGCGGGCATTTGCTTTTTCAATTTTGCATCCGGTTCTGGCGCGCGAGATTTTTTCTACTCACCTCTTTTGGTTTGTTCGGTGAATGATAAAAATACCGCACAACATCAGCGAGCCGCCAATCACTTGCGCGGCTGTAATCGGCTGACCCAGCAAGAGCACGCCATAGATGGCGGCAAACACGGGTTGAGCAAGCAGCGTCGATGAGACGATGGATGCTGAGATATAACCGAGCACGTAGTTGACTGCTAGATATCCGCCGATCTGGATCAAAAGCGCAGCACCCAGAATGCTCAAGTAGGTTTGGATGGGATAACCAAATAATGGGAGCTGAAGAACAAGAGTGATCGCCAATAAGGCAAGCGCACTCACCAGCGAAGACACCCACCATGCGACAAACGCACTCAGCTTCTCGCGCGCGCGTGCTGTCGCTAGAAAAAAGACACCATAGAAGAACCCCGCCAGGATCGCCATCAAGTCACCAATGCCAAGAGTCGGATGGACGATAAAATCCTGCCCAAGAATTACAAAGACGCCGATTATTGCGAGCAGGAGACCGCCCCAGAAAGCTGCGCGTTGCTGCTCGCGGAAAAACACAATGGTTCCTAGCGCGACCCAGAAGACCGATGTGTTGCCAAACAATGTAGCATTGGCAGCAGAGGTTACCAGCGCCGCGTTATTCCACACCGATAGGTTTAGAGCGAGGAACAGCCCGCCCAGTATCGCCAGCCAAAGGTGTCGCGGTGATCTGTAGGTGGTATTGCGCTTTGTCTGTAGACTGAATGGAACGGCAGAGAGTGTGATGGCAACGACCAGTCGATAAAAGCCAAACACCGACCCCGGCGCGCTTGCCCATTTGACAAAGATGGCGGAAGACCCCATGACCGCCACGCTGAAGATGAGCGCCAAGTAGGCGAACACTGGCACGGTTCTCTGAAGACCGGAGTGATCGGCTGCCGCCACGCCTTCTTCTCTTTGTGTTGTCACAACTTGGCTCCGATTGTCATCAGCATTCGCTCTTTGCCCAATGCCATTGAGTTCGCGCTAATTTCGCAAGCGTCAACGCGAATTCACACCCGATGCCACACAGCAAGACCGAAAGAAAAAGGTCGCATCTCCGCGACCTGAATAAAATTCCTATGACGAACCGACGACCACATTGGATCTCGAATCTTTCGTGCAATCAACTGTCTCATGCCGCGCTGGGCTTTAGCCGGTCTTTAAGAATTTCGATCAATGCCTCGACTGCGTACAGATAGCTGCGCCAGCCCAACCCGCAGATCATGCCGACGCAGACCGGCGTGAGTATCAGCCGGTGGCGGAACTCCTCGCGGGCGTGGATGTTGGACAAGTGGACTTCAATCGCCGGCAGTTTCACTGCCGAGAGCGCGTCGCGCATCGCGATCGAGTAGTGCGCGTACGCGCCCGGATTGATCACGATGCCATCCGCCCAGTTGCGCGCGTCCTTAATCGCATCGACGAGTGCGCCTTCGCTGTTCGATTGAAAGACGCGCAGTTCAGCCCCGTTTTCTTCTGCCGCGCGTTTCATCCGGGCGTTGATCTCGTCAAAGCCAACGGTTCCATAAATCCCCGGCTCGCGCGAGCCGAGCAGATTCAAGTTCGGTCCATGGATCAACAAGAGTTTGAACATGTTTTGCCTTTCTGTCTCCCAGTAGATGTAACAAGAGAACTCGAAGAGAAAGCTCGCTCAGCCCTCAAAAGGTTTCGGTATTGTAGAACTCACCAAACAGTTCTTGCTCCGAGGGTCTGTCTTCGGGAATCGGTCGGCTCACCCAGGTCACATTCATATAGTGTTTCAAGTGAATGTTCTCGGAAGTACTGTTGCGTCCCCACGAGCCGCATCCCAAGCTCGACGTCATGGGCATGCCATTCGTGAAGGCGCCGGCATTGGCTTTCGATTGCGGTTGACGCACCATGATCCTACTGACGGGCGCCATGAGTGCGAGTTGATTAATGTGATCGTCATTGAATGAATAGATGCCGCAAGAGTGTCCTTTGCCACCCACCTCGTAGATCTGCTCCACCATCTTGAGCGCGTTTTCAAAACCGTTGTACCTGAAAACGGCGAGGACGACACACAGTTTTTCACTGGAGAAGAGATATTCCTTGCCGATCTTGTCTTCTTGGACGATGATGAACTTGCGATCGGTCGGAATTTCGAAGCCAGCGAGCACGGCGATCCGCTGCGCTGAGATGGCGACCGTGTTTGGAGTGCGGTGCCCTTCCGAGTCCCAAAGGATGGCTTGCAGTTTCTGTTTTTCCTCAGGCGAAGCCAGATACCCGCCTTCCTTTATCAGTTGCCCCAGAAACTTGTCATAGATAGATGCCTCGACGACGAGATTGCCGTCCGCGGAACAGCCCGACCCATAATCCGAAGTCTTGCTGATGCGGGTGTTGCGCGCGGCTTCCTCAATGTCAGCCGTCTCGTCAATGACCATCGTCGAATTGCCGGCGCCTACTCCAAGGGACGGCGTACCAGAACTATATGCCGCCTTCACCATATCTTTACCACCCGTTGCCTGGACGAGATCGCACGCGGACATGAGATACTGAGAGAGAGGAATGCTCGGATTCTCAACGCACTGAAAAATGTCCGGCGGCGCGCCTTCGCGTTTCAGCACCTCGCGCATGATGCGGACCGTTTCGAACGTTGTTTTTTTACTTCTAGGATGCGGAGAAAAAATCACGACGTCTCTGCACTTGAGCGCGAACAAGCCAACCCCTGGCGGCGTCAGTTCGGGATTGGTCGTTGGAATTAGCGAGGCGATCACGCCGATGGGTTTGGCGTATTTGACAATGCCCTTTTCGGGAATTTCCTCGATGACGCCGACGCTCTTCTCTCGAAGCACGTCGCGCAGAATCCCCATCACTTTGAAGCGTTTCGAAACTCGACCGACCGGATCGCCGAGCTGGCTTTCGTCAACGCCCATTTGCGCGAGTCGCGTGAAGGTCTTTTCATTCGCGACGCCCCAGGCGATAGCTTGACACAAACGGTCCACGCATGCCTGATCATAGTTTTCAATTTCCTTCAATGCGACGCGCGCCTTGCTGAGTAGTTCGTCGGCGTATGCTTTTTCTTCTGGTGTAATAGGTCTGGTAGCCACTATGAACCCCTTTATGAATTTTGATTTCGCGTTTGATATTTGAGTTAGGAAATGGGCAACACTCGATCTGCCGGACCGGCGTAACCGTGATCAACCGGATCGATTCGGCGCATCGGCGGCATCTCTTGTATTTCTTCATTGGCGTGAGCGAGAATGCCAGTGATCCGCGCCACCATGAACAGCGCGTTCGACAAACTGGCGGGGAAACCAATTTCGCACAAGATCGCCGCCGTCGCCCCGTCGATGTTGATGGGCAGCTCTTTGCCGGTGCTTCGTTTCAACGCGTCCTCAAGCGCGCGCGCCGATTCCAGGTAATTGCCCGACACTTTCGCCTCGCGCGCGAGCGCAAAAAGCCGGGCTAGACGTGGGTCTTGGCGTTTATGCTGACGATGACCAAAGCCGGAAAGACGCCGGTCCGCCTGACGCCACTCGGCGACCACCGCGTCCGCGCTGCGCGCAAGCGCTTCAGCTCCGCTCCCCTCGCGATTTGCCAGCTCGGCAACCTTTTGAATTGCTTCCATCGCGTCTTGAACTGCCGCGCCATGATACTTGCCCAGCGTCAACAAACCGGCAGCTGCCGCTGAGCCAAGAGATGCCCCGCCGGAAGCGGCTGTGCGCGCTGCCAACGCCGAAGGCGCACCCGCTCCGTGGTCAATACTCGCCACCATGATCGCGTCGATCAATTTGGCGACGTTCGGCGCCGGTAACTCACCGGTGAACAACAGGTACAACACGGAAGGAAAGGGAACGGTACCGATCAGTTGAACGAGGTCGTATCCGCGAATCCGGATCCCGTTTTCGCTCGTGGCGGATAACTTGGTTTCCCAATGAAGATCGCCCATGGTAAAAATCCTACATCTGCAAAAGGACTTTGCCCGACTGACCGGTGCTGGCTAACTCAAGCGCGCGATCAATCGAAACAAAGGGCAAGGTATCGGTGATGACTTGCGACGGATGCAATACGCCGCGCGCGACCAGCGCAATGGCTCGTGCGAAATCGGATGGGTGATTGTAGATGATCGAACCGCTGACGCGAATCTCCCCGCGCACTAAACGCAGCGGCACAAAACTCGCCGGACGCGTGGCAAGCCCCATCAAGATCACTTGACTGCCGCGCGGCGCGGCGCTCAGCGCCAATTCCACCGTCGCCGGGACGCCCGCACATTCGAAGATGGTGCTCACGTTTTCGTCCCGCCACAGTTTTTCGATGTCGTCACTTTGGACGACGTCCGCGCCGAGGCGACGCGCGAATTCCATTTTTTCGGGCAGTTTGTCGAATGCAAAAACGCGCACCCCTTGCATGACGGCGGCATGGATCAGCAATAGTCCAGTCGCGCCGCAACCCAGCACTGCGATCGTATCGCCTATCTGCGCGCCAGATTGCCACAAGGCGTGCAGTGACACGGCGAGCGGTTCGAGCGTCACGGCGTCTGTGTCAGAGATGGCATCCGGAACCGCCCAAACAAACTCGGCGGGCGCGCTAAACATTTCGGCGAAACAACCGGGGACCGTGACGCCCGGGCTCTTTTTGTCCGGACAGATGTTGCCGCGTCCGGCGCGACAAAACGCACACACGCCGCACGGGTAATTGGGCTCGACCACGACGCGTTGCCCATCACTGAACTGGGTCACATCCTTACCCAGCTCGCTGACGCGCCCGACTACTTCGTGACCTAGCAGCAGCGGATACGCGGGTGGAGTGCGATGTCCGGCGTACAAAGAAACATCCGAGCCACAAACGCCGGCGCAGAGCGGTTGGATCATCACTTCGTCTGCGTTGACGCGCGGCGCGGCGATTTCCTTGATCTCGATCCTCTGGGGTGCGAAAAGTAATCCGGCTTTCACGTTTTAGGTAATTCTCCCGGCGGCGTGTACATCCAGATCAGCCACAAGGGTTCGTCGCCAGTATTGATGTGTTGATGGTGAACGCCTTTCGGGATGAACACCCAATCACCTTCTTTGAACGGAACGCGTTCACCGTCGTCCACAAACACGCCGGTGCCCCGAACCATAATATCCACTTCTTCCGAATCCGGGTGATTGTGTCGTGACGACGCTTCCCCCGGCTCAAAGATCGTCAGCCCGGCAACGATGTGATCCGAATTGACCAGTTCTTTGTCGACGAGGCGAAACACTTTACGGCGATAACCCGATTCTTCCAGCCCGATCCAAATTTCCTTGGCGTCCTTGAACGGGGAGAGTAATTTGATCTTCCGCACGATTCCTCCTCTTTGAAATCTGAAGATATATTTTGTGGTAGCAGCGACCAGTCAGCCCGCACCCAAGTAGGCGCGCTGGATGACTGCGTTCGAGCGTAATGACGCGGCGTCATCGGCGAAGCGGACTAAGCCGGTTTCGAGCACGATACCTTGATGGGCAATCTTGAGCGCGCCGCGCGCATTTTGCTCGCTCAATAGGATCGTCATACCCTGCTGGTTCAAATCCGCGATGATCTCAAAAACACGTTTAACCAAAAGCGGCGCGAGTCCAAGGGATGGCTCATCCATCGCCAGCAACTTGGGTTTGGACATCAACGCGCGGGCAATCGCCAGCATCTGCTGTTCACCGCCGCTCAAAGACCCGGCGAGTTGTTTCTCACGTCCTTTGAGCGCGGGAAAAGTCTCGTACATCTGTGCTTTATCCTTTGCAATCTCGGCTTGATCGGAACGGTGGTACGCTCCCATATCCAGATTCTCATCCACTGTGAGCACCGGGAAGACGCGTCGACCTTCCGGAACTAGACCTACGCCCAGCCGTACGACCTTGTCCGCACTGAGTTTGTGAATCGGTGCGCCGTCCAATAGGATACTGCCCTCGCGCGGATGGAGCAAACCGCAGATCGTCTTGATCGTCGTGGACTTGCCTGCCCCATTCGCTCCGATCAGCGCTGTGATCTCGCCTTGGCGTACTTCGAAGGAGATACCTTTAACCGCGTGAATGTGTCCGTAGTAAGTGTGAATGTTATTGACGGAAATCACAGGTCTTCCTCCTTGCCCAGGTACGCTTCAATCACCACTTGGTCTCGACTGACGTCCGCGTAGCATCCTTCGGCAATTTTCTTACCATAGTCCAAGACCGTAATCGAGTCGCACACGCTCTTGACCAGTTTCATGTCGTGCTCGACGATAAAGATGGTCACACCTGAATCGCGAATCTTGAGCAAGGTCTCGCGTAGGGCATCGGTTTCCGTTTCGTTCAGCCCAGAAGCCGGTTCGTCGAGCAAAACGATCTTCGGATCGGTCGCGAGCGCGCGCGCCATTTCGACCCGGCGTTGATTCCCGTATGGCAAACTCGTCGCACGAGCGTGCGCGAATTCGGCAATGCCGAACAGATTCAGAAGGCTCATCGCCTTTTCGGTCAGCAGTTTATCCTCGCGTTGGGTCGCGACCGGATCCAGCATCGCCCGCCACAGACTGGTCTTGGTGTGGCGCTCCATTCCAACGAGAACATTGTCGAGCACCGTCATACTTTTGAACAAACGCAAGTTTTGAAAGGTCCGCGCGAAACCGCGCCCGGTAATCTGATGCGCCGGCAGCCCGGAAATCTGTGCGCCTTCAAACGATATTTTGCCGCTCGTCGGCTTGTAGTACCCAGAGACAACGTTAAAAATCGTTGTCTTGCCGGAGCCGTTTGGACCAATCAGTCCATGAATCTCGCCCCGACCAATACTCAGCGTAACATCGTTCACCGCGACCACACCGCCGAATCGCATGGTCAAGTGTTCAAGGTCCAGAAACATTCGGCTCCTCCAGTTGCGATGGCTCTACCGTCGGTTTGCGTGCCCACGGCCAGCGAATGCCACTGGACTCTTGCAATCGCCGGGTGATTCCGATCACACCGCCGGGGAAGAACAGAACCACAAGCATGATGGCAATCCCATAGCCCACCAATTCCCAATTACCGATGCCGCGCAACAACTCCTGGGTAATTGGCAATCCCAGACCCCCGACGAACGATCCTGCCAAACTGCCCATTCCCCCGACCAACGTCATAGTCAGGACGTACAGAGCAGATTTGAACTCGAAAATGTCGGGGCTGATGTAGGTATTCAAGTGCGCATAGAGCACACCGGCTGCACCGCAGTAGACGCCGGCGATGGAATTCGCCAGAATCTGATAATAGGCGGCGTTGACTCCCATCGCTTTGGCGGCTACTTCGTCGTCGCGAATTGCAATAAAAGAACGACCAATGCGATGACGCACAATCTGCCGGGCGACCAGAAAGCCAATGAGGACGCACGTGAGGATGAGATAATAAAAACGCTCGTCGCCGTCTATCGCAATGCCAAACAGAGTCGGCATCTGAATGCCTGAGATACCGAGCGGACCTTGAGTCAACCAGGTCTCATTTACGAGGATGATGTTGATCGTCTCTGCCAGCCCGATCGTTACGAGTGCCAAGTAGTGTGAGCGGACTTTCAACATGGGCAACGCAATCAAGGCGCCGACGACGCCGGCGAACACCATACCGATGGGTAGGTTGACCCAGATGGGTACTCCAAAGTGCGTGTTCAGCAGCGCCGCCGTGTAGGCGCCTACACCCCAAAACGCGCCCAAAGCTAAGTTGATCTGCCCACAATATCCCATTGCCAGATTGAGCCCTAGACTGAGCAGGATGTACAGCCCAGCCATGTTCACAATGTGAACGACGTAGCGGTTCGGCGCGACCAAGGGAAATGCCACAAGAGCAAGAGTTCCGATTGCAACCCAAACCCCTTTGATGATGATCGATGGGTTCTTCATCGAACCTCCCTAAACCTTGTCCACCGTGACTTCGCCCACGATGCCGCCCGGCCTAAACATGAGCACTACGACCATGACGACGAACGCAATGCCTTTGGTGTAAGCCGACGAGACGAACCCAGCCGAGACGGCTTCAAGCACGCCAAACACCAAGCCACCGACAATTGCCCCGGGGATGCTGCCCGCTCCCCCGAGGATAAAAGCCGCGAACCCTTTTAGCCCCACCGGACCACCCATGGCTGGATTGACATAGACGATGGGAGCCGCCAGAATGCCCGCCGCCGCGGCAAGCCCACACCCGATCGCAAAGGAAACCGCGTTCGTGGTGTTGACCGGGATTCCCATAGCGCTCGCGGTCTCGCGATCTGACGCGGCGGCGCGCATGGCTTTGCCGATCTTCGCTTTGCTCAAAAACACCGTCAGCCCCACCATGAGAATGGCTGACACGCCAATGAGCAAAAGCATTTGCGGCAACAGCGCAACACCCCCAATAATGATCGGAGTGTTGGGCAGCGGCGATTTGACCGCGAACCCTTCTGCGCCCCAGGTGATGATCGCCATATTATCGAGAACATACCCCAACCCGATAGTCCCGAGCAACATCAGCATCAGGTCGAGATTCGCCAAGGGGCGAAATATCCGCTCGAGGATGAGTCCCAGACCCATGTTCAACACGATGCCGATCAGGAACGCAATCGGATAGGGAACCTGTAATCCCATCACCATCCCTTGGTACCAGATGATGCCAAAGTAGGTTCCGATCATGTAGATGCTGCCTTGGGCAAAGTTGACCAAGCCCATGGAGCGGTATTGCATCGAGTAACCGAGCGCGACTAGCGCATACAAGCTCCCGATCCCAATCCCGCCGACTATGGTTTGTAAGAAAATGCTGACCGTATTGATATTCATCGATTCGTCTTCTCCCATCAGCCCGGAAATTCCAAGCCGGAGATTCGCAGCAAGAGCCTGGAGACGGCTTTGCCGTCTCCAGGTGACGCTCAGAATCTACTTTACGGGACTCAGTACCCCAGCATGCCACAAGCCGAGTTGGGTTTTATCGATCGTTTCGCCATTCGGCTGAACGTTGAACGTGCCTTGAAGGCCCTGGTAGTTGGAAATGGTGTGGAACGCCGCGGCGATGGCTTCGCCCGTCTCGTTGGGATATGCCTTGTCCATTGCCATTATGAGCATCTCCGTACCGTCATAGGTATTCGCGCCGTGGACTTCAGGATCCTCGCCCCAGCGCGCCTTGTAGCGGGCGGCGAAAGCTTTCGTCATGTCGTTCAGATCGTTGGTCAGGTACGGCGCGGTGGCGTACACGCCTTCCGAAACGTCGGCACCGGCGGTCTCGTTGAACTTGGGCGTAGCGATGGCAGACCCGCCAGCCATTTGTCCCTTGAAACCAAGCTGGCGCGCTTGCTTGGCAATCAAGCCAGAAGCGACCTCCGAGCCGCCGAACAGAATGACCTCGGGGTTCGTCTGCAGGATGGCGGTCAGCTGTCCCGTAAAGTCTTTGTCGTCGATGCCATAGGACTGGCGGGTCAGCGGTTGCAGCCCGAGCTTCTGAAGCTCGGCGGTTTGATAGTCGGCTTCGCCCTTGCCGTAGGCGGAGGTGTCAGTGATGAGCGCGAATTTCTTAAAGCCCTTGGTCTGCACCAAAAAGTCCACGAGCGGATTCTCGTAGGCAGGGCCGGCAGGGCACGCGCGGAAAACGTACGGACTCCCTTTGTTGGTGATGTCCACGTTCGTGCCATTCGTGAGTTGCACAATCTTGTACTGTTGGAAAATCGGGATGTCGGCTAGCGCGGAATTGCTGTTTGTCGTTGCCCAAGCCGCCACGACTTTGTCATCCGTCGCGACTTTTTGAGCAAGACCAACTGACTTGGCTGTATCCGCTTCGTCATCATAGATGACGATTTGAATGGGGCGACCGTGGATGCCACCAGCAGCGTTCTTCTCCTCAACTGCCAACGTGACACCTTTCTTCATCCAATCGCCCAAGACGGCATTGGTACCGCTCATCGCGCCGATGATGGCGATCTTGATTGGCTCGCCGGTCGCCGCGGCGGGTTTCGTCGCGGCTGGCGCCTGAGTGGTAGCCGCGGGTTGTGCTGGTGCAGTCGTCGGTTGTGGCGCGGCAGTGGGTGCCGGCGTTGGCGACGCACAGGCAGCGAGCATCACCATTAGTAGAGCTACGAGTCCGAACACGATTGTGCGCTTCATCGGGAATTTCCTCCTTTGGATTTGATCGTTCAAGGGCATTTGGTTATACAATTTTCAGGTGTTGACAAGTTGCAAGCACCCACCTCCTCGCCTCGCCCCATCCCTCGTATCCCTTTTGCATTTCCCGACACCAAGCTCAGTTTCAGGAAGTGAAAAAGAGGGACAAGAAGGTGAGGAGTGAGGTCACTCTCCTTTGCGATAAATATCGTTGATGTTCCAATATCCCGGCGTTGGCGTTGGCGCGTTTTCCATTGGGACGTGAAGCACGGTCGGAATGCCAGAGGACAGCGCTTCGCGCAACGCGGGACCAAGTTCTTCCGCCGCGCGAATCAGGATGCCCTGCGCGCCACAGGCGCGCGCCACATCCGCATAGGCGACGCGGTATTCTTTGCCTTCACTCTCGAATACACAGCCGAAACTCCAACCGTAATGCGCCTTCTCCAAACCGGCAATCGTGCCGAACGCAGCATTGTCCATCACGACCCACACCACCGGAATCTCCGCCTCCATTGCCGTGGCGACGACCGACATGTTGCTGCCAAATGCGCCATCTCCGACCAGCGCGATTGCTGCGCGTTGTGGCTGCGCGACCTTGACGCCGAGAACCGCCGCGGGACCGAAGCCCATCGTCGCCAAGCCGCTTGGCGTAATGAACGTTCCGGGAATGGTAAACGGAAACTGTTGCGCCACGCCGTTCTTGTTCCAGCCCACATCGGTTACAAGAAACCCATCTTCCGGCAGAGCTGCTCGGACTTCTTTCAGGATACGCTCCGGGCGCAATGGATATTGATTTGAATTCCATTGCCCCGCCCAGTTTGCGGCGAACGCCGCGCGCCCTTGCTTGATTTTTTCTCGCAAGCCGTTGCGCGCCGGGTGTTTGTGTTCGTTCGCCGCCGCCACGATCATCCCAAGCGCGTTCTTCGCATCTGCGACAACGCCCAGCTCCGTTGGATAGTTGCGACCGATTTCAGCCGGGTCGATGTCAATGTGGATTAACCGCGTCGGCGGAATGGCGAAGGTGAAACGTGGATCCCACGAACTCGAATTCGCTTCGGCGAGGCGGGTGCCAACTGCGAGGATCAAATCGGCTTCACGACAGATGTCGTTGGCAATCGGCGTTCCCCAAAAACCGGTCATTCCGAGAAGCAACGGATGGTCGTCGCGCAGACAGCCCTTGCCCATCAAGGTGTGAGCGACGGGCACTTGAAGCGCTTCTGCCAACGCGGCTAGTTCTGCCGTCGCGCGCGCGCCCAGCACGCCGCCCCCCGCGTAAATCACCGGACGCTCGGCTTCGGCTAATGCCTGCGCGATGTGTTCCGCGGTCGCCGGATCAATCGTTGGACGCGTGACCGGCGTAGGCGTTTGACTGAACGCGCCAACGGGCAAATCCGCGGAGAAAATATCCATAGGCACATCCACGAGAACTGGACCGGGACGACCAGTTTGCGCGAGATGAAAAGCACGCTCGACAATGCGCGGCAAGTCTTGCGCGCGATCCACGCGATAGACCCGCTTGCAAAAGGGGCGATAGATTTCGTATTGATCACCGTCGAGGTGGAGATTTACTTCTTGATGAGGATGCCGTCCAAAGTAGTACGAGGGAACGTCGCCAGCGATGACGACCATGGGGATTGAATCGAGCGCGGCATTCGCAACGCCGGTCGCCGCATTGGCGAGTCCCGGACCGAGATGGGTCATCAAAACACCCGGCTTGCCCGAGGCGCGCGCGTAACCGTCCGCAGCATGCGCGGCGACTTGCTCGTGACGGGTCGTGATGTACCGCACTTTACTGTGCCCAAGCGCATCGAGCATCGCGATGATCGTATGCCCGGTCAAGCCGAAAACGACCTCGACGCCGAGACGTTCAAGATACTCAACGAGTTGATACGCGGCAATTCGCGTGCCTGTCATTATTCACCCCGCTATCCGGTTGGATTTGTAATCACGCGCTGGCGAGAATGGGGGCGGAAACTGTCTTACTTGGAGATTGATGGGCTGGTGTACCCGAGTGCCCGTGAGAGCTGGTCAGCCAACTGCATCACCTTGGGCGCGTACTTTTCGACTTCCGCATCGGTGAATCGCATGACGGGACCAGCAACGTTCAGGGCAGCGACAACCCGGCCGCTGGCATCAAAAATCGGTGCGGCAAGACCCAACGCATCGGTAAAGCGTTCGCTGTGGCTAACCGCATATCCACACTGGCGAATAGACTCCAGTTCTTCAAGTAGTTTCTTGCGATTGGTGATTGTATTATCGGTCATTCGTTCGAGCGGCTGGGCGACGATTTGCTTGACGAGCTGAGGCGGCGCAAACGCGAGGATGGCTTTGCCGGCAGAACCGGCGTGGAGCGGCATACGTTCACCTACATGAACGATTACCCGAACCCGCTGGGGGCTCTCGATGCATTCGATACACACGCGCTCGTTTTGATCCAGCACATAAAGATTGACCGTTTCTTGCGTGAGGCGATGCAGTTCTTCGAGCATGGGGCGCGCCTTTTCCCGCAACCCTGATCCACTCGCGTGAATAACACTCCACGATAACACTTTGGATCCTATTCGATAACGGCGAGTCACCGGATCCTGGCTAAGGACGCCCAACGAATGCATGGTCGCCAGCAGCCGACCGACGGTGCTGGTGGACATTTTGAGTTGGCGCGCGATCTCCCGCACGCCCAACTCGGGCTGGTCCGGGCTGAGGCAATCCAGAATGGCAACCGCGCGCACGAGGCTCTTGGTTTCGCCTGATGCCTGTTGGGGGCTCATTTGGGGTGTCCCACAATGCGGGATATTGTCCTAATTCTGAGATATTATAAACTACGGTCGTACAAATGTCAAGACCCAATTGGGTCAAGTTTTGGCTCTCTCCTGAAGGTAGAAATTTCCCAAGCTATTCTGAAAAAGAAGTGTGTATGGCGGACAGTCGGCAGCCCATTCGCCAATCAAAAAATATGCAGCAGCATGCGCCATGGGCGTCCGATGCTGCTGCATCTGCTGTGACGTGCGAATCGGGTTCCTTTTGAGAACGCCAGATTCGAGTAGTTACTCTTCACGCCTTTCATCGATAATGGCGCTCACGTCTTCTGGCGACACATTATCCACGATGTCGACCTGCCCGAGCGCACGTGGCAAGACAAAGCGGAGGCGTCCACCCACGCGCTTTTTGTCCGTTGCCATGGCGGACAAAATGGCGTCGGTAGACATTTCGCGCGGCACGCGCGTTGGCAGGTCGATGGCGCGCAATAGGTTTTCAATCCGAGTCGCGACCTCTGCGACACAAAGATTTTGGCGCACCGCCAACCACGCCGCGCACACCAGACCAATGGATACGGCTTCGCCGTGCTGCAATTCATAATTCGACAACAATTCGAACGCGTGACCAAAGGTATGCCCCAAATTCAACTTGCTGCGCTCGCCCTGCTCTAAGGGGTCGCGTGCGACAATGTCAATCTTGACCTGCATTGCCCGGGTGATCCAATTCTGCCGTCCCTCGGTCGGAACGGGCGAAGAACGCGGATCACGTTCCAGCATTTCAAACAATTCGATATCACCGATGATTCCGTGCTTGACTACTTCTGCCATTCCGGAATGGAGTTCTTCCTCTGGCAGGGTAGCCAGTGCACTGGTGTCCGCGATGACTGCATGAGGTTGTTTGAATGCGCCCACCAGATTCTTGCCGCGCGGATGATCCACGGCGACCTTACCCCCGATACTCGCATCCACCATCGCCAAGAGCGTAGTTGGCATTTGCACCAATGAGACTCCGCGCAAAAAGGTTGCGGCGACAAAGCCAGCCAGATCTCCAATGACGCCCCCACCCATCGCAAAGATAATTGATTGTCGATAAAGTTCGGCATCAAGCAATTGATCATAGATCGTCCGCGCGGTCTCGAGGGTCTTGAATTTCTCGCTATCTGGAATCTCGATAACGCTTGGTTCGAAATTCCGTCTGCGTAATGACTCGATGACGGGTGACACATGTAACCGGCTCACGTGGGCGTTGGTGATAATCGCACAGCGCGGCGAAAAGTCGTCGGTAGTCAAATTGATCAACTGTCCCACTCGTCCCAGCAAACCTGCGCCAACAAAGATCGGACAGACGCTGTCGGGCACGGACACGCTGATTCGGCGGGGTACCAACAACCTAACGATTTCTTCGGCGACTTGCTCAATCGTTTTGCCGGTTGTGTCGAGATGCCACTCGACTTGCGCGTAAGCGTCGCGCCGAGCCGCCATCAATTCGATGATCCGCTGTTGGGGATTGGTCGACGCGAGCAATGGTCGATTGGGTTGTTCTTTCAATCGGTTGTAAATCTCATCGGGGGCTGCATCGAGGCACACAATGAATGCGTCCTTGAACCGAATTCGGTTACTTGGATTCACCAACGCGCCACCCCCTGTTGCGATAACCAGATTGTCACGCGTGGCGAGGCGCTCACACCAGACAGCTTCCCGTGCGCGGAAGTACGCCTCACCGTGGGTTTCAAAAATCTTGGGGATGGGCATCCCTTCTTCCTCTTCGATCACAACATCCATATCGACAAATTCCCGCGCCAATTTGTTGGCAACCACTTGTCCTACGGATGTCTTACCGGCACCCATAAAGCCGGTGAGTACAAGCGGCAAGGGAGAATTGGCAGAAAAAGTGTTGGTCATAGGTCCTTCACTCCTTGTTTTCTGTCCTCAAATATGCAGAGCTGAGGTGAAACCATAGGACAAGGCTTGCTTATTTCAATCAAGACATCATGCCATTTCTGGCCCAAGGCGGTACCTTTCCGTTAAATTGGAAGTAATGCTCTGGTGCATCGCCAGAAAACAAAAAGAGCGTGGGGCTGGAATCCCACGCTCTGTTGCTTTCCAAATGCTACTATCGGGTAAGCGTGACGATTCGACCCCGCGCAAGACCAGTGGCGTAATAAAAGCCGTAAAAATAAAACATGGAAGTCGAATACTGATTCACGCTCATATCCACAGACTACCACAGTTAAGCATGTTTCGTCAAATCGGCGTTGTTCTCAGACAAACGGAACACAATCATCAATCGACGATCCGCGCCTTCATCCAATCGCTCGTGTTGTGAAAATCGGCGACCGCGGTGCCGGGGTGAACCAACGCATCGAACAAGGGACGGTCCGCGTCATTCAGTTTTTGATTGGTCACTGGAATGAACGATTCGAGATGCTCCAGCGTGCGCGGACCGATGATCGGAGCCGTCACGCCCGGCTGATCTTTAAGCCACAAGAGCGCGAGTTGTGCGGCGGACATATGACGTTCTGTCGCCATCTCAGCGACCCGAGCAGCCACATCGCGCCCTTTCCGCGAAATGCGAGCAGTGAAAAAGTTACCCGTCCGCGCCGCGCGCGACTCTGCCGGGAACTCTGCCCCCGGCGGATAGCGACCCGCAAGCATTCCACCGGCGAGCGGCGACCAGGGGAGAATGGCAACACCGTGCTTTTGGCACAGCGGCACGAGCTCATTTTCAATGCGGCGGTCGAGCAAGTTGTACGGCGGCTGCTCACTGATGTAGCGCGTGAGGTGATGCTGTTCGCTGATCGCCAGCGCTTCCATCACCATCCACGCCGGAAAAGTTGAAGAGCCGATGTACAGCACCTTGCCGGCGCGGATCAGATCGTCGAAGGCGCGCAGCGTCTCGTCTTGCGGAATCGTCATGGACGGACGATGCAGCTGATACAGATCGATTCGGTCGGTCTGCAGTCGCCGCAACGAGTCTTCACAGGCGCGAAGGATGTGGTAGCGCGAGTCGCCGCGATCGTTTGGACCGTCGCCCATTGGGTTGTGCACCTTGGTCGCCAAGACCACTTGGTCACGACGACCGTTTTCCTTGAGCGCACGACCGACGATTCGCTCGCTCTCGCCGGCGTTGTAGACATTGGCGGTGTCGATGAAATTGATGCCCGCCTCGAGTGCGCGATTGATGATTTGGATTGATTCTTCCGTACTCGTTGGTCCTCCGAAATTCATGGCTCCCAGGCACAAGGGCGAGACCATGACGCCGGTCCGACCTAAACTACGGTATTCCATTCCAATTTTCTCCTTCGGTCTAGTCTTGCATTTTGCACATGCAGAATCAGAGGTTAGCAATTCACTGTGCTACTGTCTTACTGTTCACCGGTATTCTTCGATCTCTTCGATATTCTTCACCACGCGCGCCGGATTGCCGGCGACCACCGCGCCGGCGGGCACATCGCGCGTCACTACCGCGCCTGCGCCGACGAGCGCGTTTGCGCCGATAACGACGCCGGGCAAGAGCGTCGCGTTTGCGCCGATCTTCGCGCCGCGCCGGATCGTCGCGCCGCGCAGTTGCTCCTTGACATTCTTCGAACGCGGATAGCGCGCGTTGGTCACGACGACGTTCGGACCGAGCCAGCAATCGTCTTCGAGTACCGAGAATTCCGGGACGAAGACGTTCGAGTGCAGGCGCACGTTGTTGCCAATCGTGACGTGGTGCTCGACAATCGTGTGCGAGCCGATACTGACGTTATTGCCGATCTGATTCTCCTCGCGCACGAGCGCGCCGTGCCCGGTTTGAAAATCATCGCCGATGACATTGCCGGCGTAAATCACTGTGTGCGAACGAATGACCGCGCGCGCGCCGATGCGCGTTTCGAGTTCGCCGGCGCGCTTGCCGCGCGGCGGCTCGCCGATCACCACATATTCACCGATGATGGCGTCAGAACCGAGTTGAACGTTTGGATAAATAGTGCTCGCTTGAGGGGGTCTCATGTTGTCTCAAATGGTTATCGTCGCGCCGTTCTTCGCCAGCGATTCCTGCGCGGCTTCCAGCACGCGCACGACGCGCAGTCCGTTCTCGCCGTCCGTGCGCGGACGTTTGCCCTCGCGCACGCATTCGACGAAATGCGCGCACTCGTTCCGCAGCGGCTCGGTCATATCGATCTTGGGGATGAAAATATCGCCGCTGTGAATCTTCAACTGCGACTCGCCATACGCCGAGCCGTGTTTGTACACGCCCTTGTCGTAAATCCGCAGCCGCGCCTCCGCGTCCACGTCGTCGTACACGATCATCTTTTCCGATCCGACCACCGTCATCTGCCGCACCTTCGATGGGTCGAGCCACGACGCGTGGATGTGCGCGAGCACGTGATTTGGAAACGTCAGCGTGACGAACACCACGTCTTCCACATTCTCGCTGAGGTACGTCGCGCCGCGCGCGCTCACATCGAGCGGCAGCGCGCCGAGCACGTAGATGAGAATTGAAATGTCGTGCGGCGCGATCGACCAGAGCGCGTTGATGTCGCGCTGGACGCGCCCCAGGTTCACGCGGTTCGCGTAAATATAATACAGGTCGCCCAGCTCGCGCTGCTCGATCAGTTCACGAATCTTCCAAACCGCCGGGTTGTGCTCGAACGTGTGCCCGACCATCAGCACGCGCTGCTTTTGCTCCGCCAGCGCGATCAATCGCCGCGCCTCATCCGACGACATCGCCAGCGGCTTTTCGACGAGGACGTGCTTGCCGCGCTCGAGCGCGGCGCGTGCGATCTCGAAATGCGTGCGCGCCGGCGTCGAGACCGCAACGGCGTCGAGCGTTGGATCGGCGAGGATATCACGGTAATCAGCGTAGGTGCGCGCGTGGTACAGGCGCGCCGGTTCGTCTAAGCGTTTCGCGTCCACATCTGCCACCGCGACGAGGTGCGCGTCGGGCAGCGCGTGGAAATTGCGCGCGAGGTTCGGTCCCCAGTATCCGTAGCCGACGAGTCCGATGCGGGTTGGTTCGTTCATTTGATGTATCCTAATTTTTCCAGTTTCGCAATCACTTTCGCCGCGCTCTCTTCCGGCGTCTCCTTGTCACTGGCGATCACCACTTCGGGATTCAGCGGCGGCTCGTACGGGTCGTCGACGCCGGTGAAATGCTTGATCTCGCCGCGCAGCGCTTTTCTGTACAATCCCTTCACGTCGCGCTCTGCCAGCACGTCTATCGGTGCGCTGCAATAGACTTCGACAAAGCGCCCGCCGACGCGCGCGCGGTTCTCGTCGCGAATCGCGCGGTACGGCGAGATTGCCGCGGCAATCGCGACCACGTCGTTGCGCGCCAAGAGCTCACACACGAAGCCGATGCGGCGAATGTTCGTGTCGCGGTCTTCTTTGCTGAACCCCAGCCCTTTCGATAAATTCTCGCGCACCACGTCGCCATCCAGCACTTCGACTTTGCAGCCGCGCGCCCGCAATTCCTTTTCCACCAAACGCGAGACCGTCGTCTTGCCCGCGCCCGAAAGCCCAGTGAACCAGATGGTGAAACCTTGATGCTCCAATCCCATTTCCCTTATGAAGTTTGACCACGCGCTAATATTTGTTTGTGCAATTACAGTTCTTCATGTTCCTCGATAAATTCGAGTAGTAACTCGGTTGCCTCGATGCCTTGCCGAACTGGCACGATCTCTGATTGCTCAAACTTTCCTTGATGTGCAACCTTGTTGCGAATTCTGTTGAGCGCAATGCATTTTTCAAGAACTGCAATACTTGTCCACTGTGTCGCTGTTTGGGATTCAAATGCTGGAACAAATTTCTCCTTCAACCAAGCATCCAATTTATCGTTTTGAAGGACAAGTGGCAAGAGCACTTTCAAATAGTCTGCTATGAAGAGTTTCTTGTCGACTTCTTCCAAATTGTTTTTGGAAATCCCTTTCTTCTGACACAGTCGCTCTACAAACGGGCCTACTATTAGATCAAGCGCTGTGACTGCTTGAACAGCAGCCAGCGGATAGTCGCCATTGTCGAAGTATCTTTTCGCATTTGACATCGACGACTTTGCCACATCATGTGCAGAAAATCTTTCATCAGAAAGATATAGGTAGAACCCATTCCATCTCTCTTCATCCAATGGAATGAAATGAGAACGAAAATCGGAGTATTCTTTCATGTTTGGAAGAAACGGGGGCCTTTTGTCAAGCACACGAGATTCATTGCCTTCGTTTATCCACGTTGCTTTTGTCTCCAAAAGAAAATGAGAGACATTCCAGTATGGCAATTGCCCTAGGTGAATCCAGTATTGATCCAACTGGACAGCGAGATACGCAGTAAACTTGCCCATATATTCAACTGCCAAATTGTGGGCGATCTCCAGAAATTCTGCTGGTTCAAAATCATTGTCGCTTCGCCCGCTGACACAAACGATAACTCCACCACATTCAACTGGAAATTCAATCACCTCTTCACCGTCTTCGTCAAACCCAGCACCCCAGCCATACTCGTCAGGATCAAGGGAGATGGAGATCGTACCCTCAATGTTGTCCCATTTGAAAGGGAAATGCAGCATAACCTTCTCATCGATACCAGGATAGACATGTGGATTCTGTGGGTGAGTAATCTCGAAAGCAGGTATTTTGATGTGGAATTTGACGGTCCGTTGCATTGGCAATACCTCGCGTTATTTTACGTCGGTTGAATTATTCTGCCAATCATGTCACTTGGCACAACCATCCCAAACTCATTCAGCACCGTCGGCGCGATATCGTACAACTGCAATCCCTTTAACTCGCGCCCGCCGAGATTGCGCTTCGGGTCGTGGTAGATGAACATGCCCATCTGCGCGTGATTCGCGTCGTCGGGTCCGGTGTCGTTCTCGAACGTGTGCAGCGTGTTCAAGCCAATCGAGCCGACCGCGCGCCAGTACAGGTCGCCGAAGATGACGATGAGGTCAGGCGCGACGTTCTTGGTCGCGCGATAAATCTGCTGCGGCTTGAGCACGCGCGTCGCGATCGGCTTGCCCTTGTCGTCGGGAATCGCCGAAATCTTTTCAATGAGTTCGTCGCACACTTTCTCGTACTCGTTCGGCGGAATGATACCTTGCGGCTCGCGCCCCGCGACGTTCAGGAAAAGCCGACCATAGTAGCCGCCGCTGCCCCACGCGCGCGTCTTCGCCCAATTCACCTTCACTTTTTCCAGCGGCACGACGCCTTGCGGTTTCTCTTCGAGGACGAGATAGCCCTCGTTGATGAGCCACTCGTTGATCGTGATGCCGCCGTCCATCTTCTTCGCGCCGTGATCACTCATCACGATCACGCTTGTATCGTCATCGATCAACTCTAGCACACCGCCGATCTGTTTGTCGAGCCAGACGTAGTAATCGTGGATCGAGTTGAGCAGCGGATTTCCCGGCTCGTGCTTCGGATGCGTCGCGTCGTGATACTTCCAAAAGCCGTGATGCAATCGGTCCACGCCAATTTCAACCGACATCAAGAAATCCCACGGTTTTTCTTTTACTAGATATTTGATGACCTTGAAGTGGTCTTCGGTCATTTCGTAGATTTTCTGCAGCAGCCATTGCTTGTCGTCGGTGCGAAAGTTCGGTACGTCGACCAGGTAATTCGGCGCGACGCGCAAGACTTCCTCGCGCAGACTTTCGGGATATGTGAATTTCGATTGCGTGCTGGGCGAAAGGAAGCAGCCGATCATTCCGCCGTTGACCGGCTTGGGCGGAAACGACGGCGGTACGCCGAGCAGGAACGATTGCTTGCCCGCGCGACCGAGATAATCCCACACGGTTGGTTCGGTCATTGACCGCGCGTTCGCGGTGAACATCTTTTCGTACGAATGGTCGGCGCGGTTGCGAAAACCGTAGACGCCCAGCTGTCCCGGGTCTTTCGAGGTCAGCGAACACATCCACGCCGGGACGGTAATCGGCGGCGTCACGCTTTCGAGTTGTCCCCACACACCCGCGCGCGCGAGCCGTGTCAGATTCGGCATCTCGTCGCGGAATTTGTCGAAGACGAGCGACGGCTCGCCGCAGTCGAGACCGATGACCAAGACGCGCTTCTTTCGTTGGGTAGTTTGGTGGTTAGGTAGTTGGGTGGTTTCTGCCTTCCGCCTTCCGCCTTCATCCTTTGCACGGACTCCTTCCATCAGCACCCGCGCGACTTCTGGTCGCGTGAACTCCGCCGGCAGCATCTCGCCGCGCTGCAGCATCTCGCGCACCTGCGTCCCGCTCAAAATCAAATGGTCTTCTTCGCCATGCGGACAGGTTTTCGCGGAAACAATTTGTCCGCACTTTTTGCAATAAAACGTGTGCTCGAACAAGAGCGGCGTGATACCGATCTCTTCCGGCTTGAACTCGTCGAAGATTTTCTGCGCGTCGTAGGTGCCGTAATATTTGCCGACGCCGGCATGGTCGCGTCCGATGATGATGTGCGTACAGCCGTAGTTCTTGCGGCACAGCGCATGGAAGATCGCTTCGCGCGGGCCGGCGTAGCGCATCGCCGCCGGAAACACGCCGAGGATCACGCGGTCGGGCGGATAGTAATCGCGCAAGAGTTCTTGGTACGATGCCATTCGCACATCCGCGGGAATGTCGTCCGATTTCGTCTCGCCGACGAGCGGATGTAGAAACAAGCCGTCCACGATTTCGAGTGCGGTCTTTTGAATGTACTCGTGCGCGCGGTGAATGGGGTTGCGCGTTTGGAACGCGACGATGCGCTTCCAGCCGCGCGACGCGAACATTTTGCGGGTGGCGAGGGGCGGGTGACGAAACTCGGGGAACTCGGGATTGCTTGGCAAATCGACGACGGACACTTCGCCGGCAAGGTACACGTCGCCCTGCTCGTAGACGCGCGCGACGCCGGGGTGCTTGGCGTCGGTGGTGCGGTAGACTTGCTGCGCCTCGCGCGTCTTGTCGTAATTGAATTTCTCCGCGAGGATCATCACCGCGAGCAGATGCCCGTCGGGTTCGGTCAGCGCGAGTTCTTCGCCAACGCGCAGCGCGTCGGCGACTTGGCGCGTGACGGGGAGCGTGATCGGAATGCTCCAGACCAGTCCATTCGTCAGCCGCATCGAGTCGACGACCGAATCGTAATCGCTTTTGCCCACAAAGCCGGTGAGCGGCGAGAGCACGCCGACCGCGAGCAGTTCGAGGTCGGAAATGTTTACCGCGTTCAGGATGATGTGCTTGGCGCGCGCGGCGCGCTCG